>JAISRS010000110.1 GCA_031273485.1 Prevotellaceae bacterium | reverse complement strand
GCGGAGGGCTGAAACAGCGGTTCGGTGTTTTCGCTTGCAAAACGTATGTTCCACGGGCAAACATCCTGACATATATCGCATCCGAATATTCTGCCGGCAAGTTTTCCTTTTGAGGTTTCGGGCAATTCGTTTTTCAATTCTATGGTTAGATAGGATATACATCTGCGTGCGTCCACAACATACGGTTGCACGATAGCTTGAGCAGGACAACTGTCGATGCACCGGGTACAGGCGCCGCATTTTCCGGTTACGGGACTGTCGTACTGTAATTCCACATTCAGCGCCAGTTCGGCAAGAAAATGAAAGGAACCCTTTCCTGTTATTATAATATTGCCGTTTTTGCCCATCCATCCTATTCCGCTGCGTTGCGCCCAGACTTTTTCGAGCAAGGGAGCGGAATCTACAAATCCTCTGCCTTCAACGCCCGATTGCTGCTGCCGGATGAAACAAAGTAACCGATTCAGTTTGTCTTTAACCACAAAGTGATAATCTTGTCCATAAGCGTATTTCGATATTACGGGAGCGCCGGAAACCTGTTTTTGCGACGAATAATAATTGTAAGCCAGCGATATCACCGACCTTGCTCCTTCCGTTAGTTTATCGGGATTGAAACGCATCTCAAGATGATTTTCCATATATTTCATCTCCCCGTGACAGTTTAGTTTCAGCCAGTGATTAAACCATTTTGCTTCATTTTCCAGATATTCGGCTTTAGCGATGCCACAGGCGGAAAACCCTAAACGGTATGCTTCTGCTTTTATTTTATCGGAAAGAGTTATCATCGTCTGTGTGAGTTATTTTGAATCGTTAAAAATGCGTCCGTGTTTATATCCGAAATAACCGGTTCAATCCCAAATCGGGTTTAACCGGATTTTCATATTAAAATTATGATGCCGCAAAAATATGGAATCAAGTCTGCCGGACTGATACGTATAATTTACCTCGACAAGTATCTTGTTTTTACCAAGATATTCGGCTCTGACGATTTGTTTTTGTTGATTAAACACATACGATACGGATTTTTTCTTTGATAACTTTACCGTGCGGACACCTTCCCCGTAATCCCTGTATGTTGCAGCAAGATACAAGCCGGTGATAAGCGCAAAATCCTTTTGAAAAAGTTGAAGAACTACCTTCTTTTTCAGCTTTTTTATCACATACAATATTTCATAATTAACGGCGTCAATGTAAATATCCATCAATTTAGGACCGGCAACGGTGGTGAACAATACCCTGCATCGGTTCTCCTCGCGCTTTATCACCATTATCCCTGAAATTACCTGTCCCGAAACCTCTATAACAGCGTTAAAAACAATCGGAACGCTATCCTGTTCAACAGCCTGTTGAACCGCTTGTGCGCTTGCCCCTTCACAGATACACAAAAATATGCTAATTAACAGTAAAAACCTCATCGGCTATCGGATTATTTATTTCAATATTATTGAAAACCATCGTAGTTTTGTCGCCCGAAGTTTCCTGCATTATCAATTTTTCAATCAGCATCGTTTCTTTTCCTATAACAACGTCCAATTCTTTGTAATACTGCTTCAATTCTTTCGATTTCGGGACAAGAATAATCATATATGAATTTTTGTTTTCCATGATAACGGAATTGAAATTCTTGGAATCGAAAATCTTACCGTTTATTGCATACATGGTTATTTGACTTATCTGTTCAAAAAGTTTATTACTCTTTACGGATATCGACGAAGTCGTCCTTTCGCCGTCTTTCACGGTAACCTTGTTGTCCCGCATGGAAAATATAAAAATATTGGGCAACAGATATTCAATCTTCAGACTGTTGTTGTTTCCGAATATTAGACGACCCTGCGACGTTAATTTCTTCGTAAGCAACACAATCTCTTTTTCCTGAACAAAATCCGCTTCGAGACTTTTTATCTCTCCCGATATTTTTCCGTATTGTCGCATAAATGCGTTTTCATCTTTCACCGGAGAATATTTTTCGGCGGATGAGGTATATCCAATCAGCAAGAACGTCAAACCGACGATATATATATTTAAAATCCCTCTGCATATCCTGTTGGAAACCGGAATTGCAAACGAATTATTCGTTACCGGAACCATTTGTTTTTTAATCACGTATATATTCATTTTATATGCTTTTTTTAATAAAAAACGACAACAAATGTAATCCTTTTTTCAGAGGTACCCCTAAATTCAACGCGTGTGAGTGAAAATCGGAAATAAACCTTTTTAATTATGAATTATGAACGATGAATTTGTGGATAAAGAAAAATTCGTGGAATATCTGAACCATGATTAAAGGATTAAAGTATTTTCATGATTGTTGCCTTCGCAGAAAGAAATTCGTGGAAATTCGGTGACAAAAAGAAATATTCGGAGAACGGCTGGTTTTTATTAAAAAGTCATACCTTTGCACCGTAAAAAAATAATAATTATGGCATCAATTTATGATTTGGATGATGTAGGCTTCATCGGCGGACCTCCAATTACGGAAGAAGACAGACTTTTCTTCAGAACTTATTTTCAGGGTTTGAGAACTAAACGTGCGGAAGAAGTAAAAAAAGCAGCTGCCATGCAAAAACCGCTCAATCCAACCTCCACCAACAACAGGATTGTGTCTGAACGATGAACTATGAATTTGCAGATAAAGAAAAATTCGTGGTAATTGACTACGTCGAACTTACGTTTCGTAAAAAACCTGCGGATTTTTTAATCCGTTCCATTAGTTCAATTCGCGGTGACAAAAGAGAAATTCGGCGACCAAAATCAGTGATATTTCTATTTCCGCGGAGGTCAGTGGTTCCGAATTTACGCTTAATATTACATAATTTAGGGATTCTTATATTTATCCGAATAAAAAATATTCTGTGATTGATTAAATCGGTAATTACGCTTGACTTTAGGGGTTTATCGGCGCAAAATCACATAATTCACGCTTGTGGAAATACACGATCAACGGAAGTTAATTAATAGAAATAAATAATTTTTTACAGATAATTCAAAAAAAGATTTACCTTTGCCGCCGAAATTTCTTAAATAAAATTTTAATGAATTATTTGACATCAGAAAAAAAGCAAGAAATTTTCAAAGATTACGGAAAGTCTAATACGGACACCGGCTCCCCGGAGAGCCAAATTGCTTTATTTTCCTACCGTATCAATCATCTTACCGAGCACTTAAAAGTGAATAAAAAGGATCACAACACCGAACGCTCGCTGTTGCGCCTTGTCGGAAAAAGACGTCGTTTGCTCGACTATTTGAAACGAGTTGATATTGAAAGATACAGGAAAGTGGTAAAAGCATTGAATCTTAGAAAATAAAAAGGCAGAAGAAGAAGGTAATATCAAGGACATTACCTTCTTTTCACCTCTAATTCTTATTGCACTTAACGCGGAATAAAAAGAAAGAGCTGACTCCGAAGAAAAAAAATATCTGTTTAGATTTTAAAGTAAAAGGGAATGAATATCGTTAAAAGAACAATTGTATTAAATGACGGCCGGGAAATAGAAATTGAAACCGGCAAATTGGCAAAACAAGCAGATGGTTCTGTTGTTGTTAAAATGGGAAAAACCATGCTTTTAGCCACAGTAACTTGCGCAAAAGAAGCAAAACCCGAAGTGGATTTTATGCCTCTGCAAGTGGAATATAAAGAAAAATATGCCGCATCGGGGCGTTTTCCGGGAGGGTTCCTGAAAAGAGAAGCCCGTCCTTCGGATAACGAAATATTAACCTCCAGACTGGTCGATAGAGCTTTACGACCTCTGTTTCCCGATGATTTTCATGCGGAAGTATTTGTAAACATCACCCTGATATCCGCCGATAAAGATATTATGCCCGACGCCTTATCGGGTTTGGCCGCCTCGGCGGCTTTGGCTGTATCG
Organism: Prevotellaceae bacterium; assembly: GCA_031273485.1. Lineage (GTDB taxonomy): Bacteria > Bacteroidota > Bacteroidia > Bacteroidales > UBA932 > JAIRLF01. Next base: position 3,409 of record JAISRS010000110.1, on the reverse strand, counting down.
GACGTACCGTTCAACGGACCCATTTCGGAAGTGCGCGTTGCCCGAATCGACGGACAGTTTGTGGTGAATCCCACTTTTTCACAGTTGGAAAATGCCGACCTTGATATAATGGTAGGCGCAACTTTGGAAAATATAATGATGGTAGAAGGCGAAATGAAAGAAGTTTCGGAACAGGACATGCTGGAAGCCATAAAAATCGCCCATGAAGAAATAAAAAAACATTGCGCCGTTCAACTCGAATTGCAGGAAACTTTAGGCAAAACCGTCAAAAGAGAATACTGTCACGAAGAAAACGACGAGGATCTGAAAAATGCCATAGAAGAATACTGTTACACGCGGTGCTATGAAATAGCAAAATCGGGTTCGGGCAAACAGGAACGCACCGAAGCGTTTGACGCGCTGAAAAACGAATTTATCGAAACAATTCCCGAAGAACAGCGCGAAGAAAAAGCAATAATGGTTACACGTTATTATCACAATGTGGAAAAACGTGCAATGCGCAACCTTATACTCGACGAAGGCATCCGCCTTGACGGACGTTCAACCACAGACATCCGCCCGATATGGAGCGAAATCGACTATTTGCCCGCCGTACACGGCTCGGCGATTTTTACACGCGGCGAAACCCAGTCGCTTACATCTGTTACTCTGGGAACAAAATTAGACGAAAAACAAATTGACGAAGTTCTGGTTCAGGGTTCGGAACAGTTTGTGTTACACTATAATTTCCCTCCGTTTGCCACCGGAGAAGCCCGACCGGTGAGAAGTATCGGCAGGCGGGAAATAGGACACGGAAATCTGGCTTTCCGAGCATTGAAACCCATGGTGCCCGTTGGAGAAGAAAATCCTTACGCAATACGCGTAGTGTCCGATATTCTGGAATCAAACGGCTCGTCGTCCATGGCAACTGTCTGCGCAGGCACTCTGGCGCTTATGGACGCAGGAATCAAAATCAAAAAACCTGTTTCGGGAATCGCCATGGGACTGATATCCGAAAATAAAGGCGACAGATACGCCATTTTATCCGACATTTTGGGCGATGAAGACCATCTGGGAGATATGGATTTTAAAGTAACCGGCACTAAAGACGGAATCACGGCAACTCAAATGGACATCAAAGTCGATGGACTTTCGTACGAAGTATTGTCCGAAGCGCTGGAACAGGCAAAAAAAGGTCGTCTGCACATATTGGGCGAAATGATGAAAACCATCTCGGAACCACGAGAAGATTATAAACCCTTTGTACCACGCATCGAACAAATCGTTATCCCCTCCGACACCATCGGCGCGGTGATTGGTCCGGGAGGAAAAGTGATACAGGAAATGCAAAAACTCACCGGAACAATAATCACCATCACAGAAAAAGACAACAAGGGTTATGTCGATGTATTTGCTCCCGACAAAAAGGCGATTGACGACGCAATATCAAGAATAAAAATCATTGTATATGGTCCCGAACCGGGAACAATATATAAGGGAAAAGTTAAAGCAATACACAGTTACGGCGCATTTGTGGAAATTCTTCCCGGCAAAGACGGATTGCTCCATATTTCCGAAATTGACTGGAAACGTCTGGATAATGTGGAAGATGTCCTGAAAGAGGGAGATGAAGTGGAAGTTCAACTTTTGGAAGTAGAAGAAAAAACAGGAAAACTTAGACTGTCAAGACGAGTTTTGCTGCCCAAACCGGAAGGCTATGTAGAACCGAAAGAACGTCCCGACCGTCCGGAACGCGACCGCGATCGTCGCGGCTCCGACCGTGACCGTGACCGTTCCGATCGCAGGTCGGATAACAGGTCGGGCGGCGGAGGACACAGACCTTTTAACGGAAAAAACAGAAATTAAGAAATCTTTTAGTTTTATATTATATATATAATCCGAATTTTCTTTTATTGTATTTTATTTTGTTTGTAATCTTCTGAAATTTTGTGTTTCAGAAGATTTTTTTTAAACACTGCCTTTAGATTATAAACGAATATCTAAGGGTATTACAGTCCTTTTTTGGTGTGAGGCTAATGCCAATGTTGGTATTCTTTCCTTTTAAGGGATATATTCCAAAATGTTGTGCTAAAAACACAACAATGCTAAAAACGACATTTTAGAATACACCTCACTGGATTTGTCCACTGTTGGGCAAGCGTGTTTTTGTTCCGGTTCGGACTTGTCCACTGTTGGGCAAGCGTGTTTTTGTTCCGGTTCGGACTTGCCCACTGTTGGGCAAGCCTGTTTTTGTTCGGTTCGGATTTGCCCACTGTTGGGCAAATATGTTTTTGTTCCGGTTGGGATTTGCCCACTGTTGGGCAAGCGTGTTTTTGTTCCGGTTTAGACTTGCCCACTGTTGGGCAAGTATGTTTTTCTCCGGTTTAGACTTGCCCACTGTTGGGCAAATATGTTTTTGTTCCGGTTTGGACTTGCGACCCGGGACGCAAATGTGTTTTTGTTCGGTTTAGACTTGCGACCCGGGACGCAAGTGTGTTTTTGTTCGGTTTAGACTTGCGACCCGGGACGCAAGCGTGGTTTGGCTCCGGTTTGGACTTGCGACCCGGGACGCAAGCGTGTTTTGGCTCCGGTTTGGACTTGCGGAAAATGCCGCAAGTGTGTTTTTGTTCCGGTTCGGACTTGCGGAAAATGCCGCAAGTGTGTTTTTGTTCCGGTTTGGACTTGCGGCAATGCCGCAAGTATGTTTTTTCTCCGGTTCGGACTTGCGGAAAATGCCGCAAGCGTGTTTTTCTCCGGTTCGGACTTGCAGAAAATGCCGCAAGTGTGTTTTTGTTCCGGTTTGGACTTGCGGAAAATGCCGCAAGTGTGTTTTGGGCTAAATCTTATTTTGAGGTGCTATAAGATGTAACGAATATGTACCCTTCGTTCTGTGTAGCGATAGCCCGAAGGGCTTGATTTTCACAACCGCAGGTCAACGACCTGCGGAAACAACCTCTCGCACAACTGCCTGAAAGGCAGGACTAATTATTATTATTTCAATTTACGTTTCAGTCCTGCCTTTCAGGCAGAGAACATACAGGTACTTTCCCGCAGGTCGATGACCTGCGGTTATGAAAATCAAGCCCTTCGGGCTACTTGGCGACCTTTTCGTTCGACGTAGCTGTCATTGCTACGGCGCAGCCGGAAGCAATAGCACCTCAAAATAAGATTTAGCCAAAATCCGCAGGATTTAATTCGTGTAATTCGTAAAAATCCGCAGGATTTAAATTCGTGTAATTCGTAAAAATTCTACAGAGTTAAACATTCGTGTAATTCGTGTAATTCGTGGATTAAAAAAGAAATCCGAGGAGTAAAAAAAATCGTGGAAATTCGGCGACTCTGCTCTCCGAATTTTAACGTTTTATTTTTCGTTCCATTTGAAGAGATTATTCGTTTCGGATATTTTTCCGTTATCTAACAGCCAGCGGAT
>JAISRS010000074.1 GCA_031273485.1 Prevotellaceae bacterium | reverse complement strand
GCACAGATTACGCTGATTAACACTGTAGCGTTCCCGCCCCCTATGCCTCCTCGGAAGGTGGTCGGTGGGTCAATTGTAGGGGCGAACCTATGTGTTCGCCCATCTTGGGAAACCCACGTGTTCCCCCACGTATTTCGCCCTGTTTGCAAAGTTATTGCTAATATGAACAATAGTTGTACCTTTGCGGCAACATGCTCACCCCGCTTCCCATAAGAACAGCGCGCTTAGGGTGAGCCTTTTATTTTATACCATGACAAAGATTAGTTATACAAAACCCTTTCAGCCTTATCAGGCGCAAATCGCATTGCTGAAATCTCGCGGAATGTATTTCCCCGACGAAAACAAAGCCATGCACCTGCTCGAAAACATCAGCTATTACCGCTTCAGCGGCTATTGGTATCCGTTGCTGGCAGACAAGGAAAATCATGTTTTCAAACCGGATACGAACTTTGAAACGGCATACGGTCTCTACAAATTTGACCGTGAACTTCGCAAACTGATTATCTCCGAACTGGAGAAGATTGAAATTGCCGTTCGTGCAAAGATGGCTTATGTGCTTTCCACAACTCACAATCCGTTTTGGATGGGAGACGCCGCCTTGTTTGCCGACCCAGCCAAGCATCAGGCAACGCTTGCCAAAATAGTGGAAGAACTGTCGCGGAGCGATGAGGAATTTATCCTGTCTTTCCGCTCCAAATATTCAGACCCGCTTCCGCCGTCTTTCATTACATTGGAGATTACCTCGTTTGGGGCGCTTTCGCGCCTGTACGACAACCTGATTTCAGGAAAAGCCAGAAGAGATATTGCCAATCTGTTCGGATTACCGGATACGGTGTTTGCTTCGTGGCTACACAGTTTTGTTTATATTCGAAACGTATGTGCTCACCACGCCCGACTATGGAACAGATGGTTGCGTATTCAACCCTTATTCCCACGAAAACCGTTCAACATTTGGCTCACCGATAAAACCGTATGCAACAACCGCATCTATTACGTCCTCTCTATGATTATCTACCTGCTCAACACGGTCAATCCCAACCATACATTCAAGCAAAAACTTTCTAATTTATTTCTGAAATACCCCAACGTAGACAGTAGGCCCATGGGCTTTCCCGCCCAATGGCAAACAGAACCGCTCTGGCAATGACCCCCTACTTCCTTTTATTCTCTTTCGGCGAACCCCGACCACCCGCTTGAAATACTTTCCGTAAAAACGATTGCGAGGGGAAATTCAGTTCCTCTTCGCTGATTTGCTGAATGGTCATGTTGGTCGATTTCAGGAGGGCTTTGGCTTCCAGAATCACATAGTCGTCAATCCATTCGGCAGCCGACTTGCCGCTGTACTTCTTCATCACTTTCGACAGATGTTTGGAGGTGAGGCGTAATTTATCGGCATAAAATGCTACGTCGCGATGCTCTTTGTAGTTTGCCTGCACCAAATCGAGGTACGATTTCACGATGATGCGCTGCCGCGTTTTGTTTTCTTCTTTCGGCAAGGCTTGAAAATAATGGTTGAGTCCGTAAAAAATCGCCAGTGTCAGACACCGCGCCATATCCATGCGGTGCGGGTTTTGCCTGTTGCTTATTGCCCGCTTCAACAGGGTGTAGTAGATGGTCATTGTTTCTGCTTCTTCGGTGGTCAGCGACAGGTATGGATTATCGCGAAAAGCGAGGTGCAGCGGGAGGTCGTGAATGTTGAGGCTTTTGAAAAATTCGTTTGACATCACTATAAAAAAACCTGCAAAATCATCGCTGACACTAAACGTTTGGTACTCCAATATCTGCTCCGCCAGCAAAGTAACCACGCAAGGCGCTTCCGCTGTATAGGGTTTCAGGTTGACCGTGCCTTTGGCGCTGCCTCGCGTAGAAATCATCATACAGTTACTGTCTAATTTAAACGGATAATCGAACGCCGAGAGGCGAAAGGGGGTGTCGACTAAAATAAAATCGTTGCCGATGGAACACATTTCCGACACGTTTATTTCGGCTTGCCAGTTGAATGGCAGGATGGTATTTTTTTCCTTTTTCATTCATCGAAATTTGGTGCAAAGGTAGTATTTATTTCATAATGCTCCGAATCATCCAATATTCGTCCGAAAATTGGTCGTTTCAGACCTTTCCCGTGAGTGAAAATGCCTGTACTTTTGCGCCGTTAAATTTTTATTATTTATAACGAATGAAATTAGTACAAATAGTTATTCTATTCGGATTGCTTCTCGTCAATCCCTCGCTTTCCGCGCAGGAACGGAAATTTACCGTAAGCGGCACTGTGCGCGACAGCGCCGACGGGGAAGACCTGATCGGCGTTAATATCGTGCCGGTCAATTCCTCCACGGGAACAACCACCAATACATACGGCTTTTATTCCATCAGTTTGCCCGCAGGCGAGCATACGCTGCGGTTTTCGTATATCGGATATGCCGTCCGGGATGTAAAAGTCGATTTGTCGGCAGACCTGAACTTAGATATATCTTTGGAATCCGATGATATGCAACTGGAAGAAGTGGTCATTAGCAGCGAAAGCAAAAATGCCAATGTATCCGGGGCGGAAATGGGCGTTGAACGCTTATCTGCCGCAACCATTAAAACAATTCCGGTGCTGATGGGCGAAGCGGACGTCATCAAGGCAATCCAACTCTTACCCGGCGTACAGGCAACGTCCGAAGGCTCTTCGGGGTTTAGCGTGCGCGGCGGCGGTTACGACCAGAATCTCATTATGTTGGACGAGGCAACCGTGTACAGCGCATCCCACCTTATCGGTTTCTTTTCGACCTTCAACAGCGATGCAATTAAGGATGTTACGCTCTACAAAGGCGATATACCGGCTTCCGCAGGCGGCAGGCTGTCGTCGCTGATGGATATACGGACGAAGGACGGCAACAACCGGCGGGTTTCGGGTACCGGCGGCATAGGTCTTATTGCGAGCCGTCTGACGCTGGAAGGTCCCGTTTTCACAGACAAAGCCACCTTCATTATATCGGGGCGAAGAACGTATGCCGACCTGTTTTTGGGATTGGCGAACAACCCCGACGTGAAAAATACCGACCTGTATTTCTATGATTTGAATGCCAAACTAAGTTACCGGATAAACAACAATAACCGAATCTTTTTTTCCGGTTATCTGGGGAAAGACGTATTAGGCACTGACGCCATGGGCATGAACTTTGGGAATCTGACGACCACGCTCCGTTGGAATCACATTTTTTCGCCCAAAGTATTTTCCAATTTCACCGTGATAGGCAGCGAATACAATTACAGCATGGGCAACAGCGCCGAATCGTCATCCATGATTAAATGGACGTCCAAAATACGCGATTACGGTTTTAAGGCGGATTTTTCCTATCACCCCAATCCCCGGAACAGTATAAAATTCGGCTACACTGCTACGCACCACACCTTTACGCCCAGTGAAGCCGGTGAGAACAGCGCCATGTCGACAGCCGTTACCCGTCCCCGGGACCTTGCACTGGAGCACGCCGCCTACATATCCAACGAGATGAATATCACCGGCAGGCTGACAGTAAAGTATGGTTTGCGCTATTCGATGTTTCATAATATTGCCAATGGCGAACCGGTCACATATTTGAAAAACTATGAACCGGATTACACAAAAGAGTATTCGCAAGGCAGGCTGTACAATTTTCAACACAAACTTGAACCCCGCGCCGGCCTTACCTGGCTGTTCAATGACGCCAATTCGATAAAGGCAGGTTATTCGCGCACAGCGCAATACATACAACTGGCGTCCAATTCGGCGTCAGGCTCGCCGATGGACGTTTGGTTTCCGGCGTCCCAAAATGTGAAACCGCAACTGTCCGACCAGTTTTCGGTCGGCTATTTCCGTAATCTGGCTGAAAACAAATATGAACTTTCGGCAGAAGTTTATTATAAAATACTGCAGGACGTGGTTGATTTCAAAGACCATGCCAAGCTGTTGGGAAATGCCGATTTTGAACGGGAACTGCGTTTCGGAAAAGGAAAGGCTTACGGCTTGGAGTTGATGCTGAAAAAGAACAGCGGCAAATTGAACGGCTGGATTAGTTACACATTTGCCGTTGCCCGCCGACAGGTGGATGAAATCAATAACGGCGCATGGTACCGCTCGCCTTACGACAAACCGCACAACATTTCCGTTGTAGCCAATTACGAATTATCGCGCAAGTGGTCGCTCGGCGCAAACTGGGTGTTTGCCAGCGGTATGCCCGTAACGTATCCCACCTCAAAATATTGGGCGGAAGGTTCTTATGTGCCTCTTTATTCGGGACGGAACGAATACCGCAACCCGGCTTACCACCGTTTGGACGTGTCCGCCACCGTAAAATTATCCAAACCGACTGCAAAATTCAAGAGCGATTTGAATTTTTCGCTTTACAATGCTTATGGCAGGAAAAACCCGTGGATGATCACCTTCAGTCAGGAGGCAAACAACCCGAATGTTATCTATGCCGAAAAATTTTACCTGTTCACATTTATGCCTTCCATCACCTGGAATTTCACTTTTTAATTTAACAACCATAGAATAATAAAGAATATGAAAATTGTAAAACATATCATCCATTCATTTTTAATCGTTTCGGGTATCGGTTTTGTTGCATGCAGCGAAAGAATGGAGATTGACGTGGACGATGCGCCCGTTCAACTGGCTGTTTACGGCAATATCACCACCGACACGATGCAACATGCCATAACGGTACAGCAGACATCCAATTTTTTTGCTGCCTCCCAGCCTGTGGGCATCAGCGGCGCCACCGTTACCATCAGCGATAATGAAGGCGCCACATTTACCTTAACGGAAAGTCAAAACGGTGAATACCTGACAGATGCCGCCGTGTTTGGCGTAGAGGGCAAGACCTATACGCTGAAAGTCGTTATCGTGTCGGGCGATTTCGCGGGTGAATACGGGGCAACTTCCTACCTGCCTTATTCTGCGCAAGTGGACTCCGTTACACTGCAAAGAGCCGATACCCGTACCATTAACGGCTTGCTCTACGGACGCCTGCCTGCGGAGAGCGATAATCACTACCTGAAAATCGCGGCTTACAAAAATGACCATGTTTCTCTGAATGCAACTTTGGCAAAATTCAACATTTTCAATATTGAAAACGGGAGCGGCAAAACCATTGACGGCGAGGTTTGTATAAATTTTCGCGATGGCGGTGATAATGCCAATTCCATAGAGCAGGGCGATATCATTACCGTTCACGTTTGCTCGATTACGAAAGAATATGCGGATTATGTGCTGAACGCGCAAGAGGAATTGCAATGGTCAATGCCGATATTCAGCGGACCTCCGGCAAACGTCCAAACCAATATCAGCGCAAAAAACGCATCGGCGCCTGTCTGCGGATTTTTCACGGCGTATTCAAAACAGAGCGGGAAAGTAGGGTTTTCAGCAATGACAGGTAAATAATCAGGGAAGTGCAAAACAAAAAAATAATAACCGGTAAAAAGTAAAAAAGTATGACGACAAAAAAACATCGAGTAAGTATTCCCGGAGGAGATGCCGAAAAACGGTTTTCTCTGCGCTTTTGCCCCGGAAAACATACGGGAGATAGAAAAAATCTCCCAGGAGATGAAAGCCGTCTCACGGGAGGTGAAAGCCGTCTCACGGGAAATGAAACCCGTCTCACGGGAGGCAGGGGGTC
>JAISRS010000016.1 GCA_031273485.1 Prevotellaceae bacterium | reverse complement strand
AAAATTCGCGGATTACACGAATTTGTGAGCCGAACCGAGCGGTTGTTTTCAGTGGATTCGGCGAACCGTTTGTGAGTGAATTGTTATAAATCAAAACCGCAATACGACAGGTTAAAACTTTTGTTACAAATCGGGAAATCCGATATATCCTGATTTCGGACAGCCAAAGCGAGTCCGAACCAGTTATGCAGCGACGGGTCTTTGATTTTATACAGCGCGATGTTTCCCGCCGAATCGGTCATCACCGTATGACAGATTTCGCCTCTCCAGCCTTCCGTCAAAGAGAAGCACAACTGATTCGGTTTCAATGCCGGAGAGTATTCCGGACGCTTTTGAGCCGATTCCGGGTGTTCAATGGCGTCCAGAAACCTGTTTATATTGTTAAACGACTGTTCTATCTCTGATATTCTTTGTTTCAGACGAGCCAGAACATCTCCGGAAGGTTCGGTAACAATTGCATTGGCACACTGATTATAGTATTGAAAAGGATGAGTTTTACGAATATCCCGTTCCAGACCCGAAGCTCGTGCCGACAAGCCTGTTAGCCCTGCAAGCAGCGCCTGTTCTTTTGTAACAACTCCAATATCCTCAAACCGCGCCAACAAACTCGGCAACGACAATATCTTGGAAGCAATATCCCTGTACCGAGTTACGGTTTCATGCAGATTTGAGCGTATTTGTCGGCATATCGCACTATCGGCGGGATAGTTTGTTCCTCCCGTGCGGATAAGTCCTTTTGCGAATCTGTTGCCGCACCACATTTGCACGGTATTGATTACTATAGTTCTCAGAGCTTCGCACGTAACCTGCCCGAACTGATATGCCACATCCATACACAAGGCGGCGGTGTCGCCTGTATGTATTGCTATCCGTTCCAATTCCAGCGCAATACAGCGTTCCGCCTGCAATTTCGTATCGGGTTTTACCTCCGCCAAAGCTTCAATGGCGGACACATATCCAAGTGCGTGTGCAACAGTTGAATCTCCGGCTATAGTTTCCGACAGTAACATCTTTTTCAGGTCGGGCGCGCCCCCCCTCATCATACTTTCCACACCTCTGTGCTGGTATCCCAAAACAATCTCCAGATGCAACACCTTTTCTCCCTCGCAAATAAACCTGAAATGCCCCGGTTCTATTATGCCCGCATGTATGGGACCCACGCCAACCTCGTGTAATTCATCGCTATCTATGGAAAAGAACGGGAAATTATCCGGCGTCGCCTTTTTATTATATCTGTCGAAAGAATACCTCAGAGGTTTTAGCCAGGGGTGATTTCGGAATGATATTCCGAACTGTTCATGTATTTCTCTCTCAAAGGCGTGCATGGCATTATGCATGGGAGTGAAGGACTCCGGCTCGTCGGCAGGAGTGATTTCTGTGGCTTGCACGTCAATATCTTGGGACGCGTCATTAGCTGTTCCGATAAAAAGCCTATAGCCGTTTTCCTTTTTCAGGGCGAAATAAGCTATGCAATGCGCTCTGTCGTCGGATAATAAGTCCGATACCCTTGCATGGAAATCCTCTTTGGACAAAACAGGTATATCGTCAATACCGACTGGAATATTATTCTTTGTTTTCAAGTGATTTTATGATTTTATAAGTCATTGTACCATCCTTTTCCGTAAGCGTCGCGTTTACGGGTCAATAAAAATCGGGATATAAAAGATATTTTTTCCGTTTTTCCTTAAATTTCTCCAAATCTTTTTGCCATGATTCCCTGATTTCTTTGGAACTTTTGCCTTCGGCGATTTGCTGTTGCAAGATTTTGTTTCCCGCAAGCAGTGAAAAGATTTTTTTGAAGAACCCCTCTTTCGGTTCGTAATCCTTATATATTTCTATTATTTGGTCGATATTTATTTCGGAAACATTTACATCGGCATTTCTGAAATCTTTGCCATAGCAAACCTGACCTTCCAGTAAAGGTTTGAGTTTTCCGTCGTTGGATTTCGGGATGAATGAGAACTCATATTTTTTATTATTCTTCAAATTCGGATGTCCGATGACTTTAAACGGAAAATCCGTGCCTCTGCCCACGCTCAAAGGCGTTCCTTCAAAAAAGCACAGTGTGGGATATAAGTAAATCGCTTGCATATCGGGCAAATTCGGCGACGGAGGTACGGGCAGTTTATATTTCGACAGATGAGTGTAATCAACACAGGGAACAACCGTTAAATTGCATTGCCGTTCTCCGGCGAGCCATTTTTCGGCGTTAATCATAAGAGCGAGTTCGCCCAAAGTCATCCCGTGAACAACGGGAATTGTGTGCATTCCAACAAACGAACGACACGAGGGGTCTAAAACCGGTCCGTCGATATAAAAACCGTTAGGGTTCGGTCGGTCAAGAACAAAAAGCGGAATATCGTTTTCGGCGCAGGCTTCCATAATATAGTGCATTGTAGATAAATAAGTATAAAAACGGGCGCCCGCATCCTGCATGTCAAAAACCATACAGTCTATTCCCGACAACTGTTCTTTTGTCGGTTTTTTATTGTTGCCGTATAAAGAAATTACAGGTATTCCTGTCTTTTTATCTTTCGAATCATCAACGATTTCTCCTGCTCCGGCAGTTCCTCTGAAACCATGTTCCGGCGCATATATTTTAACTACATTGATATTGTTTTTCAGCAATACATCCAAAAGGTGTTCGTTGCCGACCAATGTGGTATGATTTGCCGTTAATCCCGTCCTTTTGTTTTTAAGATGTGAGATATATCGACTTACATTTTCGGCGGCAGGCTTTTGAGCAAAAGCGGCATAATTCGATACCATAAATATCAATATCAGTACAAACCGAACTTTTACTCCGGCTTTTAAACGGCTTTTAAATCCGTATGGAAATGTCTTTAATGTTTTCATCATTTTTTTATGAAATTAACGGCGCAAAAGTAGATAAAAAATTATGAATTATGAATTATGAACGGAGCGAAGCGCTGAGATAACACCCCC
>JAISRS010000533.1 GCA_031273485.1 Prevotellaceae bacterium | reverse complement strand
TTACGTGTCAGTCATGCCTTTGACTATGTCAGTCCTGCCTTTGACTACGTCGAACTTACGTTTCAGGCAGTTGTTGGATAGGTTACTTCCGCAGGTCGATGACCTGCGGTTATGAAAATCAAGCCCTTCGGGCTATCGCTACACCGAACGTAAAGAACTCAATCTATAGCGCCTCAAAAAAGATTTAGCCAATTCATAATTCATAATTCATAATTCATAATTAAAAAATTTGTTTATCTTTGACGGCGGTAAATTATACCGAAATGATGTTTATAATCAATAAAAATTAAAATATTATGAGTAGCGAATTAATTGTAATTCTTGTTATTGTCGGATTTTTGCTTCTGGCGTACATCTTTATTTATAACGGCTTAGTATCACGAAAAAATCAGGTGGAGTATGCCAACGGCGCAGTAAATGTTGCGTTTAAAAACCGATATGATTTAATTCCCAATCTTGTTGCCACTGTTAAGCAGTATATGCAACACGAGAGAGGTCTGCTGGAAAAACTGACCGAATTGAGAAGCGGAAGCGCCTCACAATGGGACGCAAAACAAATGGGCGAGTGGGATCAACGTTATAATAATGCAATGAAAGCATTTAACATAACGGTGGAAAATTATCCAAATCTAAAAGCAGACACACAATTTACGCATCTGCAAGTATCTCTTAACGAATGTGAAGCACAATTGGCGGCGGCACGGAGAACCTACAATGCCGCAGTGATGGATTATAATAATTCCATAGAAATGTTTCCTTCAAATATAGTTGCTTCCATGCTGAATTACAAAAGAAAGGATATGATTGAAGCTACGCAGCAGGAACGGCAAACGCCTAATGTAAACAATTTGTTTGCATAACAGGACGGCGTCGGAAAAGAGATTAAATTACAAATTTGTTTCAAAATGTCGGACAGCGAATTATTAAGCAAAGATAAAATTGAATCTATATGCAGGAATGTGCCTGATATAGAACCGATGGAGCAATTGAGGCTCAAAGTCAAAAAACGGACGAAAACATTCATCCTGACTTCCATAATAATCGCCGCAGTATTGATATCGGCGCTAATACTCCTGAAACCCGACAGTCGGGCGCCGGGACTTGCCGTAGCTTCTGTTTTTGCGCTAATTCTGGGGCTTTTGATTTTTTATTTTGTGGCGGTATCTCCCGTTTTAAGTAAACTGAAGACGAAATTTAAAGAAAATATAATAAAGTACTATATTTCTTCTATTTTGCCGGGGTCGCATTATGAACCCGAAAAATATCATAACTTGTCCGAATACTATGAATCGCTGCTGTTTATGATAGATGTGGACAGACACAGCGGAGAAAATTATGTTAAAGGAGTATTCGACAAAACGGAACTCTCCTTTTCCTTTATGCACACCGAATATAAACAGGTGGAACACACCAAAAACGGACAAAAAGTAACCTGGCATACGATCTTTAAAGGAGTGTTTTTATGTGCCGACAGTAACAAAAATTTTAAGGGAAAAACCATAATTTTGCCCGACACTGCGGAAAAATATCTCGGAGGATTCGGCAAATGGTTGCAACGACATTCGGGCAACACGGTGGGCGAATTGGTTTATATGGAAAATGTGAAGTTTGAAAAAGAATTTGTGGTCTATTCAACCGACCCCGTGGAAGCACGGTATTTAATAACGCCTAAAATTCAGGAACAAATATTCCATATCAAAAACCTGCTGAAAAAAGACCTCAGATTATCATTTGTCAATAATCGCGTTTTTATAGCTATCAGCAGGGATGATATTTTTAAACTGAACACTTCGCTGTCGTTCAAAAATCCCGAAACGCTAAGATATTATATGAAAGATATTATCGAACTCCTCACTCTGATTCATCTGCTCGATCTCAACATCAGAATATGGGGAAGATAAAAAATAGAAATATATGAAAATCTTCACAAAAGAGCAAATTAAAGCTGCCGACGAATATACCGTCGTCAATAAACCGGTTGCATCCATTGACCTTATGGAATGGGCGTCGGAAACCATTGCAGCATGGATAGAGGAGAATATCGACAAACGGAAACAATTATTATTCGTTGTGGGCAAGGGAAATAACGGCGGCGACGGACTTGCCGTCGCCCGCATCATGAACCGGAAAGGATTTAATTGCCTGGTGTATATGGTGTATGATGTCGAATCGCTGAGTGAGGAATGTGCAATAAATTTTAAAAGAATAACCAACATCCCCGAAATATCATTTATCGACACAATTGCCGGCATAAGTAGTGATATTGTGATAATTGATGCAATATTAGGCGCCGGAATATCGGGAAACATTAAAAAACCGGTATCGGAAATCATTTTGCACATCAACGAACTGAACAATCAAGTTATATCCATAGATTTGCCCTCCGGTATGCAGACGGAATTTAACAGTCCGGAACAGTTGATTGTTAAAGCGGATATTACTTTAACTCTTGAATTTCCCAAACTTGCAATGCTTTTACCCGAAACCGGAGAATTTGCAGGTAAGATTGTTGTTCTGCCTATAGGCTTGGATAAAAGATATGTGGAACAAACCGACACTGTTTATAATTATATCGACGGAGAATTAATCGACGGATTGAAAAAACGGCGATTAAAGTTCGGATATAAAAACACTTACGGACACGCGCTACTCGTCTGCGGTTCGAGATATATTGAAAATAACGCGCAATACAGTATGACAGGCGCGGCAATCCTTGCCGCAAACGCCGCCCTGCGTTCGGGTTGCGGCTTGGTCACAGTGCATGTACCCTGCGAAGAACGCGTTGCTTTACAAACTAATTGTCCGTCGGCTATATTAAGCCTGGACAGGCAGCATGTTTTTTCCGATTTACCCTCAAATATAACGAAATATAACGCCATAGGCATAGGCTGCGGAACAGGCACGCATTGCGAAACGGAAAAAGCCTTTGCAGCTTTACTTCAATCGGTTAAAATCCCCCTGGTTATTGATGCCGATGCAATCAATATACTGTCACAAAACAGGAAACTGCTGAAATATGTTCCACATAATTCGATTCTTACCCCGCATTTGGGAGAATTAAAACGATTGACCGGCGAATGGTTGAACGAAAAAGACAAAAGTAAAAAAACAACAGAGTTTGCCTCGGAATATCAATTGATTGTTGTAGTTAAAGGCGCACATTCCTCAATTTATTTACCCGACGGAAATATCTGGTTCAATTCCACAGGTAACCCCGGAATGGCTAAAGGAGGCAGCGGAGATGTATTAACCGGATTGATAACCGGACTTTTAGCCCGCGGTTATAACAGTTTTGAAGCTGCCGTACTCGGCGTATATTTCCACGGACTCGCCGGTGACAAAGCCAAAGAAAAATACGGAGAAGAAAGCATGAACAGCCTCGATTTAATAGAATTTATACGACTTTGAAACGCCCGGAAACTCTGTCCGAAATTGGCTCATGGATTAAATTTTAGTCGCCGAATTAACCGATTTTTTTTCCACGATTTTTTTTTAATCCACGAATTACACGAATTTTTTTCGCCGATTTTTACGAATTAACACGAATTAAATCCTGCGGATTTTTACGAATTACACGAATTTTTTTGTCGCCGAGTTTTACGAATTAACACGAATTTAAATCCTGCGGATTTTTACGAATTACACGATTTTTTGGCTAAATCTTATTTTGAGGCGCTATTGTAAAAGGTAACGACTATGTACCCTTCGTTCGGCGTAGCGATAGCTCGAAGGGCTTGATTTTCATAACCGCAGGTCATCGACCTGCGGTTATGAAAATTAAGCCCTTCGGGCTGCTTGGCGACCTTTTCGTTCGGCGTAGCCGTCATTGCACCGGCGCAGAAAGTCTCAGCGCCGGCGCAGAAAGTTTCAGCGCCGGCGCAGAAAGTCTCAGCGCCGGCGCAGAAAGTCTCAGCGCCGGCGCAGAAAGTCTCAGCGCCAGCGCAGAAAGTCTCAGCGCCGGCGCAGAAAGTCTCAGCACCGGCGCAGAAAGTCTCAGCGCCGGCGCAGAAAGTCTCAGCGCCGGCGCAGAAAGTTTCAGCGCCGGCGCAGAAAGTCTCAGCGCCGGCGCAGAAAGTCTCA
>JAISRS010000487.1 GCA_031273485.1 Prevotellaceae bacterium | reverse complement strand
CGTTCGGGCAGGCAATTGCCGAAAATGGAGTGCATCCCCGTCACAGGGTCGCATACGGACATCGCATTCCAGGTATCTCCGTGATAACCCGAACGAACCGTAGCAAACTTACATTTCCCGCTCTCGCCCCTCGCATGAAAATACTGCAATGCCATTTTCATGGATACCTCCACGGCAACAGAACCGGAATCGCAGAAAAACACATGCTGCATCCCCTGAGGCGTCATTTCGACAAGCTTTTGAGCAAGTCTTATTGCCGGTTCATGCGTCAAGCCGCCGAACATCACATGACTCATCTTTTCCTGCTGCTTCCTCAGCGCTTCGTTCAGAAACGGATGATTGTATCCGTGAATCGCCGCCCACCACGACGACATGCCGTCGATCACTCTGCCGTTATCCGCAAGATTTATATAAACCCCCTCCGCCGATTCCACCATAAAACACGGCAATGGCGAGATTGCCGAAGTATAAGGATGCCAGATATGCTTCCTGTCAAATTCCAAAAGCTCTTTATTCATCATTGAATCTTTATTTATCACCGAATTAAACAAATTAAATGAATTTTTATTTATCGCAAAATTAAGCGAATTTTTATTTATCATCGCATTAAACCCTCATCTGCGTGAAAGCCGCTCCCTGACAGGGGTTAGAACCTCTGTCAGGGAGCGGCTTTGCTAACTTTGCCAACTTTAAGGAGTTTAAAATCCTTAAAGACTTTAAAATCTTTAAAGACCTTAAACAAAAAGACGCACCCCCATTCATAATTCCAAAAAGTACTTGTAAAGTTCCGATTGAGAGCGGAGCGGTTTTTCTGTTTGTTCAACGTAGCGGTTTTCGTATAATGAGGAGAGGTTTCGGGCTTTGACATTATCTTTCCATTGAATATCAAATATATCTTTCAATGTTTGTTTTATTTGTTTATCGGTGACAAGTATTCCTGTTTCGATTCTGCGGTTGAGGTTGCGGGACATAAAGTCGGCGCTCATGATATAGACGTTTTCGTTGCCGGAGTGGTGGAAGATAATCATCCGCGAATGTTCAAGATATTGGTCGATGATGCTGATCGCTTTGATATTGTCGCTTTGTCCGGGGATTTGAGGCTGAAGACAGCAGGCGCTTCTCACTATCAAACGAATTTCAACGCCCGCACAACTTGCCTGATACAATAGTTTTATCATTGATTGATCGGTTAGATTGTTGAATTTGGCATAAATAAAAGCTTTTTCGCCGTTTTGGGCTGTTTGGATTTCATGTTTAATTTCTTCCTCAAACCGTTTTCGCATATCAAAAGGCGACACAATCAATTGCTTACAGTGAAAACAAGTATTGATATTTTGCAGAAAATCGAACACCGACGCCGCATCCGCCACCACTTGCGGATTGGAAGTAAACAATCCGAAATCGCTGTAAACCCGTGCTGTAGATTCGTTGAAATTGCCCGTCCCAACATACGCATAGCCTTTGTTTTTACGCCTGACAAGCGCTAATTTGCCGTGTACTTTTTTGCCCTTAACCCCGTGGATGACTGTTACGCCCTCTTTTTGGAGTAATTCGGCGTACTCTACATTTTGTTTTTCGTCAAATCGTGCAAATATTTCAATCACCGCAACCACTTTTTTCCCGTTTTTGGCGGCATTAATCAAAGCATTGATTACTTTCGACTTTTCGGCTGCGCGATAAAGGGTTATATAAATGCTGTTCACTTTGGGATCGATGGCGGCTTCTTTCAAAAAATCAATAAAATGATTAAACGTATGATATGGATAATTCAGCAATATATCCTTAGTATTTATCACTTTCATCATGCCTGACAGAGGCGTCGTATCCTGCTGTCGCAACGGTTCGGGATTGACGTATTCCAAATCCTTGCGTATTTTCGGAAACTGCATCAGGTCACGCATCCGGTGATAGCGTCCTCCGGGAAACAGATTCTCGTTTTCGGTCAGATTGAGCTTTGTTACAAGAAGATTCAGTAAATCCGCAGGCATTTCGCCGTCGTAGATTAATTTCACCGTTTGTCCGTGAAGACGTCTGTACAGTCCGAGTTCTATATTTTCTTCTATATTTTCCGAAATCCCGTCGGCAAATAAAAAATCCGAATCCCGCACAAGCTGAAACGTATGCGCAGTGATTTCCTTATAATTGAACATAAAAAATATTTCGTTCAAACATAGACGGATAATATCATCCGAAAAAATAATTTCGTTTCCGGATGTTGTCGATGGAAATACTACAAATCTTGGACATGAACTGTTTACAGGTATTTGAAGAATGGCGTATCTGTGTTTTTTTTTGATAACCATTTTCACGGCAAGATAGATATTCTCATCGCTAAGAAAAGGCATTCCCCTGCTTTTTTGCAGAATAAGTGGAACGATTTCGGGACTTATAACAGACGAAAAATAGTTGCGACAAAAGGTTTCCTGCTGTTTATTTAACTGCAATTCGTTAATTATGCGGATATTTTGTTTTTCCATTTCGGACAAAATCTCCGTATATGTTTGCGAAAACGCTTCCCTAATCTCCGACATTCGCTGATTTACCGCAGTCAATAATTCGGTTGCCGTATAATTGCCTGAAAATTTCGCCGTTTCCTTGTCTTTCGACTTACTTGCCCTCACAATATCGGCTAAACGAACTTTAATAAATTCGTCCTGATTATTAGAGAAAATCCCCAAAAACCGCAATCTCTGTATCAACGGCACAGAACTGTCCTGAGCTTCCTGCAATACTCTTTCGTTAAAAGAAAGCCAACTCAACTCCCTGTTTGACATAAATAATTATGAATTATGAATTATGAATTATGAATGTTTTGAACGATGAACGATGAACATAAATCCATATACGAAATTGAAATTAATTCATAATTCATAATTCATAATTCATAATTCTTCTCACTCCAGCGCTCCGTATTTTATTAGTCGGTATTCGGCTTTTAGATTTTCGATTACTTCTTTTACGCTGCTGATTTTTTCGGCTAAATAGGCATTGGCTCCGGCGAAGGCGTATCCTTTTTTCATATTGCCTTTTGCAGCGTTATACAGCGCTTTGAGTATGCAATAGGGGCTTTTGCTGTAATCGCAGGTTTTGATGCAATGAAAAGGACAACTCTTCGGTTTTTCCGTTCCGCAGTTCACTTTGCGGATAAATTCTCCGTCGATTGCTCTGCCGGGCATCCCGACGGGGCTTTCGATAATCAGCACGTCTTTTTCCGACGAGTTGATATAAACCTGTTTGAAGGCATCGGAAGCGTCGCATTCTTCGGTTGGTACAAAGATGCTGCCCATTTGTACGGCGCTTGCTCCAAGTTTCATAAAGCGTAAAATATCCTCTCCGGTGGAGATTCCGCCCGCAGCGATAACCGGAATATATTTCTCCGACGAATACGATTCGGCTACCGACACAACTTCGGGGATGATGTTTTCCAGCGAATATTTCCCGTCGTGGATTTGTTCCTTTTTGAACCCCAGATGTCCTCCGGCTTTCGGACCTTCGACCACTATCGCGTCGGGCAAATAGTTGTAACTTGCTTTCCATTTGCTGCATAATATCCGGGCGGCTCTCGACGAGGAAACTATCGGCACGAGGGCTGTATTGCTTCCTTCGGGCAGATATGAGGGTAAATCAAGAGGCAAACCGGCTCCGACAAAAATAATATCCGCCTTTGAGGTAATGGAAGTTTTCACCATATCCGAAAAATTCGACAAGGCTACCATGATATTGACGCCTACGATGCCGTTGGTTTTTTCTCTTGTTTTGCGTATCTCTTCCTGCAATCCCCAAATGCAGCCGTTCAGATAATTAAATGGCGTTTGTTTGTAGAACAAGCCTAATCCCGCGCTGGAAATAACGCCGATACCGCCCTCGTTGGCAACCGCCGCAGCAAGCCCCGATAATGATACTCCTACTCCCATACCGCCCTGTATTATTGGAAGTTTAACTTCCCTGTTTCCTATAAAAAATGATTTCATTATAATAAAATATATTGGCATCCGCTATACCCGGAACACCCTGATTAACTTAAATTAAACACGGAAGTTAAAAACTGTTTCGATGAATAATTTAAAGTCATAGCCGGTAGCCGTGAATATAAAAAACAACGAAGGAAAGTTATAATTAACTTAATTGTTTACAGCGCCAAAAGTAGCAATAATTATTTACCCGTTGCGGATTTTTTTGAAATAATTTTTCAAACAGCTTAAAATAAGACGAATAATTCTGTAAATTATGAATTATAAATTATGAATTATGAATGTTTTGAACGATGAATGATGCGTAAAAGGCGACTAAATCTTATTTTGAGGCGCTATTGCTTCCGGCTGCACCGTAGCAATGACGGCTACGACGAACGAAGGGAAGGTAATAGACACCTCCCTCCATAGCGCCTCAAAATAAGATTTAGCCAAAATTCGTAGAAATCCGTAAAAAATCCGCAGGATTTAAATTCGTTCCATTCGCTTAATTCGGTGACAAAAAGCCCCCCTTACTCCCCCCAAAGGGGGTGAATAGACGGGGCAATTAGTGAAAAAAAGAAAAATTCGTAGAAAATAGAGTTATCATATCAATAAAACAGCAACTTACTATGTCCGAATACATCTCAAACCGGGTTGAAATATTGAGTTTTATACTGCGGAAGAAAAATTTTTTATGGGAAAAATTTAGTAATAATAAAATAATTCTTACCTTTGACCCCGATAATAATTTTAATACTGTGAATTATACA
>JAISRS010000347.1 GCA_031273485.1 Prevotellaceae bacterium | reverse complement strand
TGCCTTTCAGGCAGTGGTGTGAGTGGGCGTTTCCGCAGGTCGATGACCTGCGGTTATGAAAATTAAGCCCTTCGGGCTGTCGCTACATCGAAAATCGAGCCTGTCATTGCAATGAACTTCTGATATACGCACACTCGTCATTATCACTTGTTTATTGCTAACAATATTCCCCCTCGCAATGACGCTACGCCGAACAGAGGGAACGTAGTCGTTCCTCTCTTTATAGCACCTCAAAAAAGATTTAGCCCATAATTCTAAACTTATTATGTTACGTAAAAAATTATTATACCTTTGTGGCTCAAAATTAATGGTAATGAATTTCAAATAATATAATAAAAGCGTTGTGAAGAGATGAAAAGATTGGATAGATTTACATCAACCGTTATAGATATAATATTTCTTTCGGTGTTTTCCGTAATTCTTTGGATAACGGCAGAGAGCAGTTCGGGACATCTTTTTCCGAGAACAGTTTTTTTGGACGAGTTTTCAATGTTTCGCACTGTGAGTTACGGGGTAATATGTTTTCTCGTCACATCTTTTGTTTACTATTGCATAGTTGCGTTGAGCGGAGGCGCCACGCTCGGCAAAATAGCCTGTAACTGTCAATTGACGGATTCAAGAGGAAAGACGCCTCGAAAATTAAGAGTATTTGTGAGGGAGGTAGTTTGCAAATGGCTGATTTTTATTGCAACGCCCTTATTTCTGTTCATCCGCGGCACAAGTCCCATGCTTGTGTTGGCGCTTGTAGGCGCGTGTGCCGTAATTTCTCTGATTGTGCGAGTAATTAAGCGAAAAACAATTACGGATATTCTGTCGCATACTCAGGTTCATTCCATTGAAGGGAGATGGAAAGCAGGCAAAATGCTTTTGTCCGTATCCGCTGCTGCGGTGGATTTCGGCATCGTTTTCAGCATTACCTTACTGCTTGATACGGCGGTTCAAAAATGGTTCTATGCAAGCATTTTTGATTTATTGTTCGCAGTGATGCTTGCGTATGCTGTTGTTACAGGTTTTTTGAAAGGCAGAACAGCAGGCAAATACCTTTTGGGAATCAATCTCAGGGGAACCCCGAAATCCGGAAACGGAAAGGCAAGCGTCAATATGTCGTTGAAATACGGGCTATATAAATTCGGACTATTGGTGGCTATTCCGTATTTTGCGCTGTACGTGCTGAATATAGTTGATCCGTATGCCATTTTTTTGGATATTATACTGATAGCGGGAGTTACTGTCGTTTTTCCATATATATATTTTAAACAAACGCTATGGAGCAGATGGGCAATGGCATCAAAGGAAATAAAACCTCGTTCCGTGAAACAGACCGTAATATGCGCCCTTTGTCTTCTGCTGTTTTGGACTGGCAGCTATACATTTATCAGGTACGATAATAACAGAAAACATTCAAACGATACCGTTTTATGGGGATTTCACTTCCCGTATAAATTTCCCGAATATCCCTGCGTGAAAAAAGTTGAGCCATATACGGAATTTATGAGAACGCAGAGTTTGACGCCAAAGGAATATTTATTGAAATTGTTTGAGCGTTATGATATTGTTGTGCTTGAAGAAACCGCCCATGGCGAATCCACGCAGTGGGAAATGATTGGAGATATGGTGTCGGATACGGTTTTCATCACGCAAGTGGGTAATATTTTTACCGAATACGGTTCGGCAATGCATCAGGCAAAAATAGACGCGTTTCTGACAACTTCGTTTGCCGACGATACCATACTGGAACAGGAAACGGCAATATTGATGGATTATATGTCGGGGGGATTCTACTACTTTATCAAAAGGCTGAACAGGCTTAATGCCGAGCTTCCCGACAGTTTGAAAGTGAGAGAACATTATACGGATATCATTGATTGGGATTATTTTTCCACCCGCAGACGCACCGGCATAGAGAGCGAAAACCGTGACAGTTTAATGGCGCAGGTGGTGATTGACTGGTATAAACAACAGCTTACCGAACAAAAACGCCACAAGTGCTTGGTGGTAACCAATACTCGCCACGCGTTCGGATATGCCGGAGGGGTTGAAAAGGTGAAAAACAGCACATATTTTTTGCATCTAACCCATGGAAATCAGGGGCAGTACATAGCGGAAGCTTTTCCCGATAAAACGGCAAATATTGCCCAAAACAGAAATATGGTATCACGTTCGTTTTATTATTTTCCGCTCTATGCGCCTATTCGCCACGGCATTTGGGACAAAGCTCATGCGCTCAACGGTCACAAACCCGTTGGATTTGATTTGAAAAACAGCCCTTTCGGGGATGATTCGTTTGAATACAGGCAACGTGGAGCGAGAAGCAAACTGCGGTATTCCGATATTTTTACCGGCATCATTTTTAACAAACCTTTCATGGAACAGCGTGAAATATACCACCCATACCGTAAATATGCTATTGAACAGGAGGCGGTCAGAAAGGGAATCTCCGACAGGAATACCGTCCTTCGACAGACAAGATACAGTAGCAATGAGGCTTATTTCGAGGACAACATGAGATGGGCTAACAGCATCAGCCTGTCGAATTTTGCGGGTATTTTCTTTTTCATTATCTGCATCGGAATAGCCGCTTTGACAGTTGTATATCATTTATTGCGCCGCCTTATTTATAAAAAAGGAACTAAACAGTTACAGGAATAACTAAGTGCGGATAAAGAATTATTAACCTGATTGCAATGATTCTGGAAAATAAGATTTGACAGCTGTTTGACAATGCCTCACTATCCGAATGTTTATGATTCATTCACTGAAAATACCTCTAACGTCATATTGCCTGTGCCAATCCGCCCCACATCTGCAAACCTCCGGATTAGGTTGCGCAAAATTAACATTAGTTTCTGCCTTATCCAGCCAGCTTACGTCTTCGTTTAACCGCAAGGTTTTCAGTTAGATTATCCTTAGTCCAATCTGTTAAATCCTTCATAACAAC
>JAISRS010000325.1 GCA_031273485.1 Prevotellaceae bacterium | reverse complement strand
GGACTGAAACGTAAATTGAAATAATAATAATTAGTCCTGCCTTTCAGGCAGTTGTGCGAGAGGTTGCTTCCGCAGGTCAACGACCTGCGGTTATGAAAATCAAGCCCTTCGGGCTATCCGAAAAGAACTCAATCTATAGCACCTCAAAATAAGATTTAGCCGTTTTTGACATTAAAGAAAAACAATACTTCCGATTTTGCTAAATTAGCACAGTGGATAAAATTAACCCATATACCACAAACAGATTCATTGTAACGGTTTAGAGTATTCCAAAATCGGTCATGGATTAGAACAGTTGATCGGCTCACAAATTATTTTAACGCAAAGTTAGCAAAGTGTGTCGCAAAGACGAACACTTTGCGAATTTTGCGTTAAAATAGCAATAATTAAAAGATAACATTTTGGAATATACCCTTCACCATTCACAGATTTATGGTTCACAGTTTATTATAATTCATAATTCTTTTAACTTGATACCGTATTAATAAACAGAGGTTTTTGTCGACAGCATAAAAAAAGTTTTGATTATAACTTTCGTAATTACAAACTAAATACTACCTTTGACCTCGTTTTATTGGAATAATAATTATTTAGAATAATAGTTTAGGATGGAAAATCTGTTTCGGTTTATTATAAAGCGCCATCTGGTTTTGTTGTTTATTGTGTTGGAAGGATTGTCTGTTTTTTTTATTTCCATGTCATCGTCTTTTAGACATTCCGTTATACAGACAAAAGTCGATGAGGCTAAGGGAAGCGTGATGGAAGTCATAAAAAAATGGGAAAATTATTTAATCCTAAATTCTACAAATAAAAAATTGGCGGAATCCAATCTTAGACTGTTAACTGAAAATATTGATTTGAAAATTCAATTATATTTAGCCGAATCGGAAAAGAGTAAAGACACGGCTTTAAAGCAGTTCGACTATATAATGGCAAATGTAATAGAAAACACATTAAGCAGAAGTAATAATAAATTGATGTTAAACGTCGGTGAAAATCAGGGAATAAAAAGAGATATGGGGGTGATTTCGGCAAACGGAGTAGTGGGTATTGTTGACAGAGTATCCACCAATTTTTGCACAGTGACCTCGCTGCTCAATACTTCAAAAAGTATTAACGGAAAGCTCAAAACAACAGGATTATACGGACCCTTAGTCTGGGATCGGAAGGATATTAAATTTACGGAACTTGTCGATATTCCGCAGCATATCACTATCGAAAAAGGCGATTCGGTTGTAACAAGCGGACATTCGCTGACTTTCCCCGAAGGGATTCTTATCGGAAACGTAGATACGTTCTACGTCGATAAAGGAGCCTCGTACAGAGTGAAAATAAAATTAAGCAACGACTTTCAAAGCCTTTATCATGTGTATGTTATCAACGCCGGGCATAAACATGAACTGGATTCTTTGAAAAAAGCGGAAATTAAATGAAATATTTATTAACCATTAAAAAAATAAAATTTTGCGCATGAAAACTTTTTTAAAAATGCTACTCGCATCCATACTGGGGATGCTGATTGTGATTGTGATATTTTTCTCGGTTCTGGTATTATCAATCAATTTGACGGAACCTGTGATTGTGAAAAATAATTCGATATTAAAAATATCATTACACAAACCGCTTGAAGACCGCGCCGGAATACCATCGGTTAACTTCTTTAATTTAAGCATAGAAAGCAATCTGGGACTTAACCATATCCTTTTCGGAATAGAACAGGCGAAATATGACTCGCGTATCAAAGGCATATATCTGGAACTTTCGGGAATCTCGGCGGGAATCGCTTCGGTGGAGGAAATAAGAAATGCACTGATAAGTTTCAAACAGTCGGGAAAATACGTCTTGGCTTATGCCGAATCCTATAGCCAAAAAGCATATTATCTGGCAACAATCGCCGATAAAATATACCTGAATCCGTTCGGAAACGTGGATTTTAGGGGAATGAGTTCGGAAATACCTTTCTTCAAAGGCTTTCTGGATAAACTCGGCATTGACGTGCAAATTATACGTCACGGCAAATTCAAATCAGCCGTAGAACCTTTCATGCTCGACAAAATGAGCGAAGAAAATAAAGCCCAAATAGTGGAATATATGGGGTCGATATGGAATTTTATTCTGCAAACCATCAGCGCTTCGCGGGACATAAAACCCGAAGAACTGAACACAATAGCCAATAATCTGGAATTGACCTTTGCCGAAGACGCCGTAAATAAAAAATTTGTGGACAAACTTCTGTATGAAGATGAAGTAGTGGCGGAACTGCTGAAATATACGGGAGAAAAAACCTTGAAAACAATAGATATAACCAAATATTACTCCACGCCCGTTACGCTCAACGAAAAAGGAGATAAAATAGCGCTTATCTACGCCTCCGGCGAAATTATGTCGGGCGAAGGCGATTCGGATATAATGTCAAAAAATATGGCAAACATAATTCAGACAGCCCGAAAGGATTCAACAATAAAAGCAGTGGTATTCAGAGTTAATTCGCCCGGAGGCAGCGCCCCGGCATCGGAAATTATTGCCCGCGAACTGGAACTCACAAAACAAAAAAAACCGGTGGTGATCTCCATGGGCGACGTTGCCGCATCGGGAGGCTACTGGATATCGGCGCCAAGCGATAAAATATTTGCGCATCACACCACTATCACCGGTTCCATCGGAGTGTTTGCGATGTTGCCCGATTTCGGCAAAACGGCAAAAGATAAACTCGGCATAACATTTGACGTGGCGAAAACAAACGAACATGCCGATTTTCCATCTCTTACCCGCCCCTTAAGACCGGCGGAAAAGGATTATCTCCAAAAATCGGTGGAACATGTTTATTCCAAATTCATCAATAAAGTTGCGAATTTCAGGAACATGTCGGAAGAAAAAGTCGACAGTATAGGACAGGGTAGAGTTTGGAGCGGAGTAAATGCCTTGGATATAGGACTGATAGACTATTTCGGAGGAATAAAGGAAGCTGTGGACGAAGCCGCAAGACTTGCCGATATTTCGGACTATACGCTGCTGGAACTGCCCAAGGAATTAAGCACATTTGAAATGATTATGAAATCAATAGAAACAAAAGTGTCAGGCTCGGTGAACAACGAACTGTCGATGACATTGAAACATTACGAATATCTGGTCAACAGTCTGAAAAATTATGGGATGCTGGCAAAATTACCCTACAAAATAGAAATAGAATAGAATGAAACACTCATTAATGGAAACCTCTAATAATTATTCGAGCCGATGACGACATTACGGCTTTTTCTGAAAATCAAAACAGCAGGTAACTCGTTTTTGAATATGGCGAAATATATTCGTAAATGGTTTCCCGTACATATTACGTTTTTCATACTCATCCTGTTTTTCATACTTATAGAGATTTTTATCGACTCCGACAGTTCGGAAAAAGTAAGGGACATATCTAACGTTTTAGTGAAAATAATAATCAGCGTGATTGGCGTGATTATATTATTCTCGTTTACAGCTACTCTGATTCCATATATTTTATACAAAAAATCGGGCAGGAAACCGGAAGTAAAATTCCATTATACACCTCAAAATAACGTCGTTTGTGAAATCGCATCCGACGGATTGCAATACTTTTTTACGGGAGTAATCAAGGCGGAATTAACTTTCGACGGGAAATATACAATATCGTTCCCACTGAAAAAATTAAAGTCCGGACAGGCGCAGGGAACGAAGGAATTGGAACTCCCCGATATTAAAAACTATGATCTGGACACAGTTACTCTGTTTTTTCAGGATGTTTTCCGAATGTTTTTCCTGTGGAAAACATTTCGTTACAAAACGTCCGTGATAATATTTCCTGCCGAAAACAGCAGGATTGCAATCACAAGTAAACCCTTCGCTCTTGACGACGACAAGGTGAGAACCGATACCATTCATCATAAAGAAGGAGAATTGCTGCATTTTAAACACTTTGAATCATCGGACGATATACGGAGAATAGTGTGGCCTGTGTATGCCAAAACCAAAGAACTCATAATCCGCACAATCGAAATGCAGAATATGTATGCCTCAAAAATTGATTTATATGCTTCATTCTGCAATGGTTATCACGGCGCCCTCAACAGGGAAACGTCCAATGCGATATTAAACAGATACAAAAGCAGCGTGTGGACGGTGTATCAATCATTAAAAGAAGAAAATGAAGTGTGTTTTGCGCCGGATCAACAGCCGAACATTACGGGGGAATATCAACATGAGGTTTCCGCCCAAATAGCGGGAATGTCCTGGCACACAAAACAAATAGAGGAATATCTGAAAACAGGAAATCTTTCGGTGTGCTGCATCTCTTCCTTAATCCCCGCTCAAGATGTGAAAAAAATATTGGATACCTTGGATTCCAATACATTTATTGTTTTCATAAGTCTAAAATCGTTTTTATGGAAACTTAGTTTTAGGGGTATCATAAAGTCGATTTTTCTGATTCAAAAACCGGAAGAAAAAGTGAGCCGAAAATGGCTGTTTTCCGCTATGCGAATACAGATATTGAATAATGAAAAATCAATCGGGAAAGCGCTGGCTGAGGGAAATATAAAATATTTGGAAATAAAATAAATTATCAATAATTAAATTAAGTATCACTATGGCAAATAAAAATGAAATTAGCAGAAGAAAGTTTTTAGGCTATTCCGCACTTGGATTAGCGGGTTTAACTATTCTTCCAAGTTGGAAAATCGCAGGAGTTCGCGTGGCTCCGAGCGATAGAGTTATTGTAGGCGTTATCGGTTTGGGACGACAGGGCTTATCCGATTTCAGCAGTTTCACAAGGTGCCCGGGCGTACAGATTGTTGCCGGTTGCGATGTGGATTCAATCAAGCGTGAGCGCTTTAAAAGAAAGGTGGAAGCCTGGCAAAAATCGGCAAGTCTTCCGCAACGGTGCGATGTGTATGAGTTTTATGGCGATATGCTCAACCGCAAGGACATTGACGTAGTTTCCATCGCCACGCCCGACCATTGGCACGCTTTAACAACCATCCATGCCTGCGAAGCAAAAAAAGATGTGTATGTGCAAAAACCATTGGCATATACCATCACCGAAGGCTTGGATATGGTGAAAGCCGTCCGCAACAACGGACGTGTTTTGCAAATAGGCAGCCAGCAACGTTCGAGCAAAGAGTTTAAACAGGCTATTTCGCTGATACAAAGCGGCGGTATAGGACACGTGGAAACTATCTACGCTTCGGTGGGCGAACCGCCTAAACCTTTTGATCTTCCCGAACAGCCCGTTCCCTCTACATTGAACTGGAATCAATGGCTGGGACCCTTGAATGATGCTAAAATTCACCATCATTCAAACTTGTGTCTTCCCATTTCACTGGACCCTGACAAAAACGAAAGCATTTGGGGAGAATGGCGCTGGTATCGCGAAACAGGTAACGGATTTACCGCCGACTGGGGAGCGCACATGTTCGATATCGCACAGGCTGCAATCGGAATGGACGGCTCGGGACCCTGCGAGTTTATCCCAAAAGGATATAACGGAGCAAAATATCTCACTATGAAATATGTCAACGGTATTGTGATGACGGAACAACCGTACAAGGAAACGGATGATAAAGGCTTGCGTTTCAACGGTACGAAAGGATGGCTGAAAGTCGCCAGAGGATATATCGAATGTTCCGACCCTTCGCTCCTTACCAAGGAAGAAGAGAAAATCAACGAAGGACAGTACGAAGTAAGTTCTCCGCACAAACAGAATTTCATCGACGCCGTGCGTTCACGCAGTAATCCTATTGCTCCCGTAGAAGTTGGTTGCAGCACTAACACGCTGTGCTGCATAGCAAATATAGCTACCGAACTGCAACGTCCCGTGAAATGGGACCCCGCAACATTAAGTTTCGGCAATGACAAAGAAGCTGCCAATCACCGACTCTATCGCTATCAATACAGAACAGCGTACACGGTATAAAAATTGTCGGTCATGGGTCGAATTAAT
>JAISRS010000302.1 GCA_031273485.1 Prevotellaceae bacterium | reverse complement strand
CGCGTGAAACGCCACAACATTCAGGAATCCATTTACGGTGTGGATATTGACGCAAGCGCCATTGATATTGCACGTTTGCGTTTGTGGCTCTCGTTGGTGGTGGATGAAGAAGATTTTGATACTATCGAAGCACTGCCAAATTTGGACTACAAAATCGTTTGCGGAAATACACTCGTCGGTTTTCCCAATGACTGGAATAGTCCGGCGTTTGAAAGAATAGAAAAATTAAAAAATAAATTCTTTGCCGAAACCGATTCCGAAATAAAAAGAAAATACAAAAAAGAAATTGATTCTGAAATTAAAGATAGGCTTGCTACTTCAAAACAAGTTTTAGGATATCAGGTAGATTTTGATTTCAAATTATTCTTTTCGGAAGTGTGGCGTGAGAATGGAGGATTTGATATTGTGATTGGAAATCCGCCATACATCTCAACAAAAGGCACAAGCACGGAAGACAAACGGATATTTGAAAAGATATACGATTTCGCTGACGACACCTATAATCATTTCTTTTTCAAAGGAATGCCATTATTGTCAGTAAATGGAAGTTTAACATACATAACACCGAAAACATTTTGGACTACACAAACAAAGAAGAATCTCCGCAACCTGATATTGCAAAAGCAGATTCTTTATGTTTTCGACACTGCCAATCCTTTTTCGGCTGCCATGGTGGATACCTGCATTACCTCCGTAGCAAGTAAAAATCCTGAAAATCATCGAATTAAATTTCTTGATGGCAGTAAAGATCTAATCCATCCTGTACAGTATTCCATTGAGCAATCCGTTTATCTGAATACTCAAAATTCTGTAATTTTTAAACCAACGGACGAAAACCTGAAAATCCAAAAACTGTATGGACAAAAAGTTAAAGACCTCTATAATAAATGGTGGAACAAGATAAAGACGAGTCGCGACATTGAAATAAATAAGGCGGAATTGGCAACCTATCGCAAGAGCCTTAAACCCGGCGATGTTGCTCTGCTTGGTTGTCTAACCGAAGGCGGACAGGGTTTGGCAACCGCTAACAACGGCAAATATATCGCAGTGCGAAAATCTACTAAATGGGCAAAAAATATTTTGGAATCCCGCCCAAAAAAATTGGCAGAAGCAATAAAAGCAAAGAAAATTGTAATTCCTGAAATGGCTGATTTTACAAATACTATGGATTATCTGGCTTCTTTGAGCGAAAAAGAAATTGCAGTATTATTCGATAATTTGAAAAACGAATACGGACGCGATATTTTTGGACAGGGCTATTTGTATCGTTTGATTGATGATGACGAAATTGCCGATGTGGATACACTTACCACCGATGAAAAAGAAAACGGTATTGATAGTTCCAAAAAACATTATGTACCTTATGATAAAGGAGATAAGGACGGAAATCGTTGGTATCTCGAAACTCCTTTTGCCATTGAATGGACGCAAGAAAACGTCGGGTTTCTTAAAGCGGATTCCGGAAAAAAAGGCGAAGGAATGCCTGTCGTGAGAAATCCACAGTTCTATTTTAAGGAGGGGTTTTGTTGGACAAATATATTGAATCCGCAGGCTCGTTTATTGAAAGCAAAACTGAAGACAAAATCCGTAAATGATGTTGGCTCAATGTCGCTATGTTCTACTGTTGGTTTTGTACCTAATTATTTTATAGTCATTTTGTTGAATTCTGAATTGTTGTTTGATTATTACAGAGAATACATCAATTGTACGGTAAATATACAAATCAATGATATTCGACAACTACCTATTCGCATCCCCACAAACGAACAATTACAAACATGTAAGCCATTGTTCGACAAAGCTATTTTATTAAAACAAAGTGTATTCAATAACAATGCTTATAAGGAAGATATTGAACAAGAACTACTTGAAATAGAAAAAAAATTCAATGAATTTGTAAACAATTTATATTATCCCATATAATTCATAAACCATGTTATCTAACTTGTTTTGTATTGCAAAAAGTCTATTTTCTGCTCCGTTTATGGATATTTGATTAGAAAATTGTTCTTTTTTTATTCTTGCAGCAGAATCAAATAATGCTTCGAACTTCATTAATTCTTCTTTAGTCGGGACTATTATAGGTATCTGACGAGCGTCATTTATCTGAAAATTTACCGTAAAATTCACAAAAGACTCTGTGTAGCGACTAATTAAATTACTATTGCATATGCATACAATAAATTTTTGAGAAATAATATTTTCCATGACACTATGCAAAGACATCCCTCCAACATCGTAAACTCCAGCTGTGGACAATCTAAATTTTAAATCATTTTCGCTACGTGTACCGTTAATCAAAGTCCAACAAAACCCCTCCTTAAAATAGAACTGTGGATTTCTCACGACAGGCATTCCTTCGCCTTTTTTTCCGGAATTAGCTTTAAGAAACCCGACCGTAAATTGCATCTTTTTTGTATCTTATTGGTATTTACTATAAAATTACAATATTATGATTTACGGATACATTCGGGTAAGTACAGACAAACAAACGGTTGAAAACCAAAGATTTGAAATTAATGAGTTTTGCAAAAAAAATAATCTTTCAGTCGAAAAATGGATTGAAGAAACCATTTCGGGAACGAAAGAAGTAGAAAAACGTAAATTGGGTGGCTTGTTGGAAGCCCTACAAAAAGGTGACATTCTGATATGCGCCGAATTATCAAGGTTAGGACGTAATTTATTGATGATTATGTCCATTCTGAACGTTTGCATGGAAAAGGAAGTGCAGGTTTGGACTATCAAGGACAACTACCGCCTCGGTAGCGACATCAGCAGCAAAGTCCTCGCATTTGCTTTTGGATTATCCGCCGAAATTGAACGAAACCTTATTTCTCAACGTACCAAAGAGGCATTGGCGCGAATGAAGTCGGAAGGCATTCATATTGGTCGTCCGGCAGGTGCAAAGAATGTAGTTGTGAAACTGTCGGGTAAATTGGAAGAAATTCAAACCCTTCTTGAACAGAAAATTCCGAAAGTACAAATTGCAAAACAAATGGGTGTACATCGCTCAACATTGAGACGGTTTTTGATGGAATAGTAAACTAAAATGAATAGTTGAACAATGAATAAACAAGACAAACAACATGGCACGCTAATCAATGATATTCGGATTTTTTGTAGCATCAATAATCAATGTTCGAAAAGATTTTAGTATCTTATTTTCGAGGTTGATGTAATTTTCGGCAGAATATTCAATATTCGGTTATGGTTTAAATTCGTTGGTTTTAAGTTTTCGGATATCAAAAATAGTCATGGATTAGAACAGTTTTATTGGCTACACAATTTTATTAGTAGCCGAAACGTAAGTTCTACGAAGTCAGATACAGACTCTTAATATATCCCTCTTTTTAGCTTTACTTAAAAATTTATGTAAATTTGCGATTCATAAAATTTGTGAGTATATCATTAAAAGTGCATAAAATCAAATAGAAACAGTATGAATAAAAGGCATAAAACGAAAATTATCAATGACCCTGTTCATGGATTTATTACAATATCCTCATCTCTGATTTATTCCATTCTTGAGCATCCGTATATTCAGCGTTTGCGTAATATCAAGCAGTTAGGACTGACGTATTTAGTATATCCGGGAGCATGTCACAACAGGTTGCAACACGCTTTGGGCGCGATGTATTTGATGGGTAAGGCTCTTGATACTTTAAAAAATAAGGGTCACGACATTAGCGAGCAGGAAACCGAAACGGCACTGGCAACCATCCTGTTGCACGATATAGGACACGGACCGTTCAGTCATACGCTGGAATCGAGTATTGTGGAAGGCGTAAATCACGAATTGATTTCGATGATTTTTTTGAAGCATTTGAACAGGGAATTTCACGGAGCTTTGGATTTGGCTATAGAGGTGTTTTCTAAAAGATATAAAAAACAGTTTTTAAACGAATTGGTGAGCGGTCAATTAGACGTGGACAGACTGGATTACTTGCGCAGAGACAGCTTTTTTTCGGGTGTGGTTGAAGGAATGGTAGGACTGGAACGAATCATTAATATGCTTGATATTGACGACGGTAAACTCGTGGTGGAAGCAAAAGGAATCTATTCTATAGAAAAATTCCTTATCTCCCGAAGACTTATGTATTGGCAGGTGTATTTGCATAAAACCGTTCTGTCGGCGGAAAATTTGTTGATGCAGATATTCAGAAGAGCAAAATATCTTACGCGTAACGGTGAAACGCTGTTTGCTTCGCCTTCGCTCGCTTTTTTTCTGAATAATTCGGTGGACGAAAGCGTTTTTGTGCCGGAGAACGACGAAGTTCTCAATAATTTCGCCCTTTTGTGCGACGGAGATATCGAAAGCGCAATAAGAATCTGGATGTCGCATTCCGATAAAATCCTTTCAACCTTATGTAAAATGCTTACATATCGTATGCTGCCGCGTACGGAACTCTCGATTCTTCCTTTTTCCGACGAGAGAATCGAACAAAAGAAAACGATGGTTAAACGGCATTTAAATGTGTCGGATGAAGAAACGGATTATTTTGTTGTTTCAAAAATCGTCAGTAACACCGCATATTCGTTAGACAAACAATCGATTTTGATAAAATATAACGACGGCAGACTTTCGGATATTTTTGAAGCGTCGGAAATGCTGCATCATTCGCACATAAACGGAGAAACGCACAAACATATACTTAGTTATCCGAAATATGAACAGGTATTGTAGAGGTTTCCTAAATATATTTTCTCTTGTTGTTTTGTTTTGCGTTCAACATGGTTTTTCTCAAAACAACTATAATCCCAAATCCTTTGAGGCTTGGCAATTTGAGAACAAAGGTCTGGTTGATGTGCAAACTTTGGACTCTACCATAGTCGTACATCTTTTGTATGCAACAAACAACAATTTCGTGGGCGAACGTATGTATAAAACTCTTCGAGAAGCCTGTTTACAACCCGAAGCAGCTAAAAAACTTGTTTTAGCGCAAAAATATCTGAAGCAATCCTGTCCGCAGTACCGAATCATTGTATATGACGCCGCACGACCGCAATGGGCGCAGGAAATAATGTGGAACAAAGTGAAAAATACTCCGATGAAAAACTATGTCGCAAGTCCGGGCAGGATAAGTATGCACTCGTACGGCGTGGCTGTGGATGTAAGCATTTTAGACCAAAACAACCACGAATTGGATATGGGTACTTGCGTGGATTTTTTGGGCGCCCTGGCTGAACCACGCAATGAAGCCTTATTCCTTTCAACAGGAAAACTGACCGCAAAACAGATTGATAACAGAAAATTACTGAGAACTGTAATGAAAAAGGCAGGATTCAACGGCATACCAAACGAATGGTGGCATTTCGAAGCGTTTTCCAGAACGGAAACTCAAAAAAAATACACACCGATTAGGTGAAAATTAAAAATTACGAATTACGGATTCGTGGAAATGGTCTGTACCTGGATTAAAGGGTTAAAGGATTATTACCTTCGCAGAAAAAAAAATCGTGTAATTGACTACGTCGAACTTACGTTTCGTGGATAAAAAAAAATCGTGTAATTGGCTCCGCCGAACTTACGTTTCGTAAAAATCCGCAAGGATTTTAATTTCGTGTAATTCGTGTAATTCGTGGATTATAAAAAAATCCGCAGGATTTAAATCCGTGGAAATTCGTAAAAAATCCGCAGGATTTTAAATTCGTTCCATTTGTTTAATTCGGTGACAAAAAAAAATCGGGGAAAAGAAAAAATTCGATGAGTATCCATTAAATACAAAAACATGTAACCATTACGATTACATGTTTTCTCTTCAACCATTCTTACTCGACGACATTTAAGCGGTGAGGGGGGGATTCGAACCCCCGGTACAGTTTCCCGTACGTCAGTTTAGCAAACTGGTGGTTTCAGCCACTCACCCACCTCACCAAAAGCTGTCACCATAAAGGCGCACAAAAGTAGTAAAAATTTTGATTCGTACTAATTATTTATAAAATTAATCCTACTTTTCGTTAGCTACTTCAAATATTTTAATCTTTGCCGGAGCTGCTGCAACTTCATCCATAAGTGTCCCGAAGCTCTTGAAATGCACTGTGTTAAAATGGGTATCTACGGCTGCCTGATTCTTCCATTCTTCCACAAACACAAACTTGTTTTTTTCATGCAAATCGGCAAACAAATTATAGCTTACATTGCCTTCTTCCGCCTTACTTTTTGTAATAACATCGGCAATATCGGTCAAAAATTTGTC
This sequence comes from Prevotellaceae bacterium, assembly GCA_031273485.1. Lineage (GTDB taxonomy): Bacteria > Bacteroidota > Bacteroidia > Bacteroidales > UBA932 > JAIRLF01. The sequence goes on along the minus strand of JAISRS010000302.1, from coordinate 12,181 downwards.
CACTTTTTCGGGTTTGATTTCCAAGTAAGCCGTAATAACAATTTTCTTGATTTCCACGTGATGGTGGTGTCCGTCATGATTATGACCGTCGTGATGATGATGTTCGGTGGTTTTTGCAGATTTCGTATCTTTTGCATCTTTTTGACCACCGCCGCATGAACAGAGAAATAACGCCGCACATACGGTAAAAATAAATGATAATAATTTTTTCATTTCTTTAATAATTTAAAAAGTTATAATAATAATTTAATTTCCTGTTTCTTTAATATTTAGCATCAACTGCGCCTTCCGCGTTTCTCGGCGTACTGTAATAGGCTCTTATCCGCGTTCCTTTTTTAGCTCCGGCGTAACTGCCAACGCCTTTTTCCGTATGAATTTCCAGAAATTTACCGTTTATAATCGCATAAAATTTCACGGAAGAAAAAGATTTATCGCTTAATTCCATTTTTAAAACGCCGCCCACCGACTTAAATTTAATCGTAGGTTGGGGTATTTTATCACCCTTTGTATCATACTCTTCCAGAGGAGGAACGGGTTTGTCGTTTTCATATACGGATTTCATCGTAACGGAACCGTCTTTTTTATAAAAATATTTCGTGCCGTGCACCTTACCGTTTACGTATGGTATTTCTCCGTGTTTTTCGCCTGTTTCGTAATAGGAAACAGTCATTCCTTCCCGTTTGGCATTTTTGTATTCAACCGTTAAACGCGGATTGCCGTTAGAATAGTAATCTTTGTATAAACCCTCCGCCTTGTGATCAACAAACGGAGTTTCACTGACTAACTTCCCTTCCTTATAAAAATATTTTACAAAATTAACGGTATCGTCAGGGGGTTCATAATAATATCCGTCTGTGGGAATTTGAGATTTTTTTACCGTTTCGCCACATGCAAACATTGTGAACAAAACAACCGTGATTAAACATATATTTTTCATGTCAAATAAATTTTAATTAATAAATCGTTTTAAATACTTTCTCATCTGTTAATATACCTGTCATAATGAATATCCATCTGCTTCTTTTTCATGACATTCGATTGAGGATTAATCTGTAGCGTCAAATATGCCATTTGAGCTATTTCTTCCAGAAGCGAGGCATTTTGCAGTGTTAATTCCAAATCTTTTCCCCAAACAAAAGGTCCGTGGTGACAGACCAATGCCGCAGGAGTTTTGAGCGGATTTAATCCTTTCAATACTTCAACTATAAGATTTCCTGTTGCTTCTTCATAATTACCTTCCGTTTCGGAATCGTTTAATTCTCTGGTACAGGGTATTTCTCCATAAAATCTGTCGATATGAGTGACGCCTAAAGGAGGGATGCTTTTTCCCGCCTGCGCCCAGCAGGACGCCCATAAGGAATGGGTGTGAGCAATAGCTCCGATTTCCGGAAATTTTTTATATAATACCAAGTGAGTTGCAGCGTCAAAAGAAGGTTCTTTTAAACCGTCAAGAACTTTTCCGTCCAAATCCATCACCACCATATCTCCGGGGCGAAGGTCTTTTATGTTTGTTTTATGCGGTTTGATAACCATGACGCCCAATTCTCTGTCGATAGCGCTTATGTTTCCCCATGAATGTAAAACTAAGTGTCGATTAATTAATTCGAGCGTAGCTTTGTAAACTTTTTCCTTAAATGCAAGCATATATTTTTTATATTTAATGTACTGTTTTTTATATTTTAACCATCAAATCAAAACGCCGCAAAGTTAATAAACTTTATTTATATGCCATGAAATAAACAATAAATATTGTTTGAATAACAAAAACGCTCAATATTTAAACTCTTACATTGTAATGATTTAATAGCTGATTTTGTTGAAATTAAAAGTGAAAAAAAATTTTTTTTGAAAAAAATCGAATTAAAAGTTTACAGTTTCAAAAAATAGTATTAAAATTGCACCGAATTTATAACAAAAGGAGGTAAAAATTTTATTAGTTTTATGAAAACTAACAACGATTTTCGCAAATTTGGGGACGATAGTCTAAAAGGCGAACAGGTGAAAGGGAAATTTCCCGGAAAAGAAAAAAAATCAATCCGTTCAATCTATAAAGAAATTGAAGAGGAGGACGAAATCGGATATTACAATTTCCGACCAAAAGAATCTGTAGAGGACTATTTCGATGAAGATGAGAATGACGAAGACTATGACGATTATGACGACGAAGAAGATTATGACGACGAAGACTATGAAGATTATGAAGATGACTACAGGTAAATATTGATTTTTTTTGGAAAAGAACAAAGAGGCTGTTACAAAAAACAGCCTCCATTCGTTTAAAAATATATTGTAACCGCATAGATGAAAAGAAATTTAAAACCGCTGTTTTTCGTTATTCCACTGATTTTTATAATTATTTTAAGTAACAGATATAACAACAAACTTGATTCGGATGAAAATATCGAAACACAATCTCCTGACGAATCGGTATTCGTCTGGAATAATGCAAATAACACTAAAAATATTAACACGCTTGCACAAATGTACGATTCCATTGTACATTTTTATCAACATATATACACAGCGGATGAATGTATTAAATCCAAATCGGCTTATTTTGAAGAATATCCCGATTTTAAACAGGAAATCGAAGGTCGTCTGTTTATCGACACCCTAAAAGACGGAATAGTGAAAGTGAATTTCACCAAAACCGTCACAATCAATAATAAGGAAGAAAAATTTCCTGCCTATCTTATTTTCAAAAAACATCAAAAAAGATGGAAAATATATGTAGAGAGCGATTTATATACCGATCGCGAGCTTTCTACCGGAGCGCAAATCAAAAACGACGCAGTGCAAGGCGATTTCAACGGCGATGGAATAATGGATTATATGTGGATTGAAACTCCTCAAAATGCGGGAGATGAGTATAAAATAAGATTTTCGGGACCTATTGTTCCCATCATTCTCACCGATTTCAGCGGCGGAACCCTCATAAATGCAGGCGACCTCGACGGGGACGGCGCCGACGAAGTCGGAATACTTCCTCTATGGACAACAGATTGCCCGACAGACTGTGTTGTTTATACTTTTAAAGGATACCAATGGACAAGCCCCCTATCCCCACAAAGTGGAGAACAGACGGGAAAGTGAGGCGCTGACGGACGCAGAAATAATCCCTAAGCCGGACCAAGCCGAAACCCAAAAGGATTGATATTCCAAATTGTCGTTTCGTAAGGAAATTTTTTTAACGCAAAAGGCGCAAAGTGTATCGCAAAGGGCGCGAAGGCAAACACTTTGCGAACTTTGTGAAAATTCTTTGTGAATTTTGTGTTGAAAAAATAATAATCTTGAAATCAACATTAAAGGAATTATTTCAATGCGAAGTTTGCAAAGCATTTCCTTTGCGAACTTTGCGCCACACTTTGCGAACTTTGCGAACTTTGCGTAAAAATAATTCATTTACGGCGTCGCATTTCGGAAGTCAGCGCCATTATAATCGAAATATCACAATCATAAAGTTATTTGAATATATCGTTTTATATCAGTATCATAGTACATGATACGGTGCAAAATATTTAGCATTACGAGTTTAATTTTATCAACATTTAATTTTATAATTATTTTTTATTTACTTTTGCGCAATTAATTAACGAACCGATTTACAAAAAACAGTTTGAAAATCGGTTTGAAATTAAGAAAGAAAAGAAAAAGTAATGAGTAAAAAAGCAAAGAAAAAAACTATGGATTTTTTGCAGAGTGTTATTAACGTTTTTGCCAAAAATCCCACACAAATGTATAATCACAAGCAGGTAGCTTCTGCAATAAATCTGGATAAAGCTCTTAGTGATACGCTTACGGTAACTTTAGATGGATTGGTGGTTCAAAAAATATTGTTAAATCCCGAACCCGGCAAATATATTTTCAGAAAACCGGAAGAACATTTTATCATCGGACGGGTTGATGTCACCAAACAGGGCTCGGCTTATATTGTTCCCGAAAACGACGCAAGCGGCGATATATTTGTTGCCGGACATAATCTAAACAATGCGCTACACGGAGATAAAGTACAGGTCAGGGTGTTCAACAAAAAAATAGGACGTTCGGAAGGCGAAATAGTCGAAATAATCGAAAAATCAAAGCGTTCTTTTGTCGGCAAAATTGAAATTTCTCCAAAATACGCTTTCGTCACTCCCGACAGCAAAAATATGCCCTACGATATATTTATTCCGATTGCAAACCTTAAAGGCGCTAAAAACGGACAAAAAGTAGTGGCAAAGATTCTGGAATGGAAAAAAGGAATGAAAAATCCTACCGGTGAAATAGTTGATATTCTGGGCGAATCGGGGGACGCTAATGTGGAAATGCACGCAATACTTGCCGATTTTGACTTGCCGTATTCCTATCCCGAACACATAGATAAACTCGCCAAACGTATCTCCGAAAAAATAAAAGCCGATGATTATGCCTCTCGCCGCGATTTCAGGAAATATGTCACATTTACTATCGACCCCAAAGATGCAAAGGATTTCGACGATGCAATATCTATCAGGCTGTTAGATAATGGGAATTGGGAAGTTGGAGTTCATATCGCCGACGTAACGCATTATGTGCGACCTAATACGGTCATAAACAATGAAGCGGAAACCAGAGCGACTTCTATCTATTTGGTAGATAGAACTATTCCCATGCTTCCCGAACGACTGTCGAACTATATATGTTCGCTCCGTCCGGATGAGGAAAAATTGTGCTTTTCCGCAGTATTTGAACTGGATAATAGAACATCTATTAAAAATGAATGGTTTGGAAGAACCGTTATCCTCTCAAAACGCAGATTTACTTACGAAGAAGCTCAGGCAGTGATAGAAACCGGACAGGGGGACTATGCCTTGGAAATGCTGAAATTGAATGAATTTGCACGGGCGCTCAGAAGTAAACGGTTTAAAAACGGAGCAGTTACGTTCGAAAGAGAAGAACCGCAATTTGAAATAGACGAAAAGGGTAAACCGGTGAGAGTATATTTCAAAGAAATGAAAGAATCCAACCAGTTGGTCGAAGAATTTATGTTACTGGCAAATAAGAAGGTTGCGGAAAAAATCGGCAAAAAAGTCGCCGGACAAAAAAGTAAAACCTTTGTTTACAGAATACACGATAAACCGAATCTCGAAAAATTAAATAATTTCGGCAATTTCATCAAACGTTTCGGCTATAAAATGAAATTGGATCAGGATACGGGTCTGTCGAAAGAAATGAATAAAGTTCTGTCGGAAGTGAAAGGAAAACCGGAAGCCGGTCTGATAGAAACTTTGGCAGTGAGGTCTATGGCAAAAGCCATATACTCAATCACTAATATAGGTCACTACGGACTTGCATTTTCGTATTACACGCATTTCACATCACCCATTCGCCGCTATCCCGATATGATGGTTCACAGACTGTTGGCGCAATATCTCGACGGAGAAAAATCCGCCGATGGCGAATATTATGAACAAATGTGTAAACATTCGTCGGCAATGGAACAGCGGGCGGCAGAAGCCGAAAGAGCATCAATCAAATACAAAATGATTGAATTTATGCAGGACAAAATAGGCGAAATATACGACGGACTTATTTCGGGAGTAACGGAATGGGGAATATATGTAGAACTTGTTGAAAATAAAATAGAAGGAATGATTTCCGTCAGATCGATGAAGGATGATTATTATTATTTCGACGAGGAAAATTACCGGATAGTGGGGCAATCCTCCGGCGTTACATATACTTTGGGCGATAAGGTCACCGTGAAACTCACTAATGCCGACCTGCTGCAAAAACATATAGATTTTGTATTAATAAATTCCGAGATTGATAATCCGAATAAATCATCCCGCAGTAAAAGTAAAAATGGTAAAAAGAAACGTAAATAACTCCCGAAATCGGTTAAAAGCAAATTTATAACTATTCGAAATTGTGAAATCAATTATTGAAACAGGGTTCAAAGCAACAGTCAGAGTAAAAGTACGTTTCAGTGAAGTGGACAGCATGGCTGTTGTGTGGCATGGAAATTATATACATTTTTTTGAGGATGCACGGGAAGCTTTCGGAGAAAAATACGGAATAACTTATATGGATGTGTTTGCCAACGGCTTTTATACTCCGCTGGTTTCGGTGCATTGCGACTATAAATCGCCTTTGAGATACGGCGACGAAGCTTTGGTCGAAATAGTTTATTTTGATACGCTTGCAGCAAAAATTATTTTCAAATATAATATCTCCAATCTCACAACGGGAAACCTTGCCGCAACAGGCGAAACTGTGCAGGTATTTCTTTCGGTAAACGATAATGCTCTAAGTCTTGGCATCCCCCCGTTTTTTGAAAAATGGAAACAAAAAATGGGACTGAAATAAGGGGATTTCTAAAAACTTGATTTTTCAAGGCAGACAAGATTTTTAAACCGGAGTTTACATATATTTAAAAATTGAAATCGAACGCTGAAAAAGCAGTTTTTAGACGTTCCCCAATATGATATAACTTTTTTACCCCTCCGGCAATATTCGGGTTGATTAAACTTTTTTTTACTACTTTTGTTTTTTTTTAAATAAATGTATAATTAAAATCAAAAACAATGAAATTTGAATTGCCCGGGTTGCCGTATGCAATAGATGCACTGGCGCCCATAATTAGTAAAGAAACCGTAGAATTTCACTATGGTAAACATTTTCAGACGTATGTCAATAATTTAAATAACCTTATTCAAGGTTCGAAATTTGAAAATGCAAATCTTGACATTATTGTCAGAGATTCCGAAGGAGCAATATATAATAATGCCGCTCAGGTATGGAATCACGATTTGTATTTCAAATCCTTTTCTCCAACCCCCAAAAATGAACCTTCCGGAGATTTGCTAAATGCAATAATTAAATCTTTTGGCTCGTTCGGCGAATTTAAAGAGGAATTTAGTAAAGTTGCTATCGCCCTGTTCGGTTCGGGATGGGTTTGGCTGTACAAAAAAAGTGACGGCGCTTTAGCCATATCTCAGGAATCAAACGCGGGAAATCCTATTCATAGTAAATCCGGTACGCCGCTGATTGCTTGCGATGTATGGGAACATACATATTATTTGGATTATCAGAACAAACGGGCTGATTATATCAAAAATTACTGGAATATACTGGATTGGAAAACAATCGAAGCCTCATTTTAAAAATTAGTAACGGATATATGATAAAAATCCATTCTTTTTAGTATCCGTTAGAAAATCAAAATTACAATTCCACATCGTCATCACGTCATTGCAAACTAAATGAAGCAATGACGATGATGATGTTATCTGCGAATTTCTTTTTTTATCCATGAATTACACTAATTTTTTATCCACGAATTAAACGAATTGCCACGAATTTAAAATCCTACGGATTTTTTACGAATTTCACGATTTTTTTTCTGTACAGGCAAAATCATGTAAATCATGGTTCGGACATCCGCAAATTCATCGTTTATCGTTATTTCTAAAATCCGAATGAGGCGCCGAGACTTAAATTGCCGAACCATCCCGGACGGGATTTTCCACGAGGTATAATATCCCTATTGACAAAATTCTTGGTCAATAAATAATTAATCCCCATATTTCCGTATAAACCAATTCTCCAAAACTGAAATCCTGCACGTATATTGAGGTCTAAAGAAGCCGCAAAGTTGCGCCGATTGTTCCATACGTATCCTAAGGAGGGTCCGAGATTGATTTCGTAACGGGTGGGAAGTAAATACAGAATCAGATGACGCAAGTATTCTCCAAATGTTTCGTCATCACGATGATACGAGATGTGAAGCGTTGGTGACCTGAGCGTAAACAGAACAGGAAGTTTCAGATATGGAGAACCATTGTTTAAATCCGTAATCATCGAAACTCCGGAACGAAATCCCAGATTGTGAGTAATAAAATAACCGCTGTATAAACTTGTGATATAACCTTCCGACATACTGTTGTCGGTAGTTGGGATGTATAATCCTCTTTCTAAAACTATATCCTGATAATATCGTCGGTTATAATTGTCAATATGACGTTTGTGTTCCGCATTTGTTTGAGCTTGCAGCGACAAACAAAAACACATAAAAAAAATAATTACACAAATTTTTCTCTCTCTTTTACACCATTTTTTCGACATAATATAAATTAAAAACGGCGGCAAAGATAGCGATTTCAAAATAAATTACGAATTACGAATTAAAAATTACGAATTAAAAAATTCGTGAATTATAAAATTCGTGTAATTCGTAAAAATCCGCAGGATTTTGAATTTGTGTAATTTGTGGATAAAAAATTTGTGGATAAAGAAAAATTCGTGTAATTCGTAAAAATCCGCAGGATTTTAAATTCGTGTAATTCGTGTAATTCGTGGATAAAAAAAAGCGTGGATAAAGAAAAAAACGTGGATAAAGAAAAAACGTGGATTTAAACGTTTTTATGTTTTTCAAAAAATCTTTGTAGAATCATGTCGGAGGAGCGAATGGATTTTTTCAACCAGTCGAGCAGTATAATATTTTGTTCGTTTTTGGCGAGTTGCCAATTCAGAGTGCTGTTTCTCAGGCGAGTTGTTAGCGTGTACATAGTTATGGCTGCCGCAACCGAGATGTTTAAACTTTCTACAAATCCATACATTGGGATGTATAAATATTCATCCGCATGATTGATTGCATATTTCGACAGTCCGGTCAGTTCTGTTCCGAAAAATATTGCAGATTTTCCTTTCGTAAAATCAAAATGTTCCAAATCGGTTGCATTTTGTTGCGGTATTGTTGCTACGATTCTGTATCCCTGTGTTTTCAACGATTCAATTGCCCTGTCGGTTGAAGGATATTTTTTCATATTCACCCATTTGTCGGAACCTAAGGCAATATCGGGATTGACATTGTATTTATATGTTGTTTCGATGATGTGAATATCCTGAACGCCAAATGCCTCGGCGCTTCTCAATATAGCGCTTGTGTTTTGCGGCTGAAACGCATCCTCCACACATATTGAGAGGTAACGCGTTCGGTTTAAAATCTTTTCCCGCATCAATTCAACGCGCTTATCTAAGGCAAATTGAGATAGATAAGATATAATATCTTCGAGATCGTATGTCATTGTTTTTTGACTGTAGTCACCGCCTTCAAAATTTGTGGGGAACCTCTATAGATTTCTTAGAGATAATCCTCAAAATAATCTGTGATTTTCTGCATCAAATGAATACGGTCTCTGCCGCCGACATTATGTTCGGCGCGAGGATAGGGGAAATAGTCCACTTGAACATTGTTTTTGACACATTCGCGGATAAAGCTCAGACTGTGTTCTATAACCACCACAGGGTCAATTAATCCGTGACATATAAGAAGTTTTCCTTTCAAATCTTTGGCTTTATTTATCAGACTGGTTTTCGTGTATCCTTCGGGGTTTTCGTCGGGAGTATCCATATAGCGTTCGCCGTACATAACTTCGTACCATTTCCAATCAATTACGGGACCTCCGGCAACAGCAACTTTATAAATATCAGGATAATTAGTAATCAGTGAAACGGTCATAAAACCGCCGTAGCTCCAGCCGTGTACGCCTATCCGTTTTGAATCTATCCATGAATGGGATTTCAGGAACTCGATTCCTTTCACCTGATCAATCATTTCAAATTGACCACATTGACGATGTATAACATGTTCAAAATCTCTGCCTCTGTTCGAGGTGCCGTGATTATCCATAACAAAAACCACATAACCGTGTTGCGCCATATACGTTTCCCATAAACTTGAGGACGCATTCCAGTTATTTTTTACTAATTGAGAATGAGGTCCTCCATATACATAATGAATCACCGGATATTTGCGGGTGGAATCGAAATCCGCGGGTTTGACGATACGATAATACAAGTCGGAACCGTCGTCGGCTTTCAGTGTTCCCAAAGTGACTTTCCATGTGGAATATTCCGCCAGCGGATTTTTTGCTTCCAACAGCCTGCGTCCTGTTTTTCCGTCGGAGGATGTAACTTCTATTACTCTCGGAACATTTACGCTACTGTAATTATCAATGAAATAAGAGCAGTCGTTACTTATTGATACGGAGTGACAACCTTCGGCAACGGTGAGCCGGGTCGATTTGCCGGTTTTGATATTTAGCCTGAAAAGATGCTCTTCTACCGGACTAACTTCCGACGAACTGTAATATAGATATTTAAATGCTTTATCCGTAGCCACTAATCTTACGTCGGCGGCAACGGGAGTGAGGCGTTTGATTAGTTTTCCGTCGTTATTGTGCAGGTAAAGACTGAAATAGCCGTCACGATTGTTGGTTATGAAAATAAACTGTTCGCCTTTTTCGTCTATGAATTTCAGCGTATGTTGAGGTTCCACGTAAGTATCCGATTTTTCTTCAAACAATGTGGCGATAAATTTTCCCGTAGCGGCGTCATATTTATTCAGTTTCATATAATTTTGTCCGCGATTCAGTACCTGAACATAAATTAAATCCGACAGCGGCGACCATGTGATGTTTGTGAGATATTGTTCCTTATCAAAATCATTAACTTCAAGAAAACATGTCTGTTTCGAGGCAATGTCATATATTCCGAGACTGATGTGTTCCGATTTCATGCCTGCCATCGGGTATTTGATTTCTTCCAGAGAGCCTGTGCGGGTAGTAATATCAAGCAAAGGAAACGTTTCGACCTCCGTTTCATCTTTACGGTAAAAAGCAAGTTTTTTCCCGTCCGGCGACCAGAATATGCCGTTGTGAATGCCAAATTCATTCCGGCTAACAGACTGTCCGTTAACTATATTATTGTCTTCGTCGTTTGTTACGGCAGTTGTATTTCCCTGTTCATCCATATAAAACAAATTGTTTTTCAGAGTATAGGCATAAAGTTTAGCCTGTTTGGAATAAGTGAGATTATCTGTGGTTTTTGGAAAAGAAACCACAGCGGCTACTGTTTTATTCACCACATCCACACGATATTCCTTGTCTTGATGCCGGATTTTCAGAGTGCTGTCGTCGAACCATGAAAATGAAGGAAAGGTTTTGAACTCAGCGCTTAATATACTTTTTAATTCGTTGGTTGTTAAAAGTATTTTTTTGACGCCTTTGGCTGCATCTTCACTCACTAAATTTTTCTCTTCTTCGATGTATGTGTAATTATTAGTTTTTCCCTGCCATACAATGTATTTGGATTCGGGGCGAAGATTGTAGCCAAGCGCTACATTTTCCATAGTTAAAATCTTGTTCTGCGCCGTTGAAACCAAAGCCGAACATATCACTATTATTACGATTAATAACCTGCTTTTCATATCTATATGCGTTTTAATTTTACAATAATTTATTATTTATCATTTTTTTATTATGCCGACAAAGATAAGAAAAAAGAAAATAAAGTCGCATTTTATAGGTTCCATGGTTCCATGTTTAATGTACATCCTGTTTTTAAAACATTTTTTGTCGGCTAAATCTTATTTTGAGGCGCTATGGCAGGCGGCAGGGGGGGGGCGGCGTGGTAAATGACCTTAAAAAAATCCGGCATTTTTCAGGCGGCAAAAGGGGCTTTTTTACCTGTAGAGATCCTATTATCTCCCTATTATCTCCCTATTATCTCCCTATTATGAAAATTTCTATTATCTCATTACTGATTTATGCCGGATTTTTCGATTTAATTTCTCATTCGATCATCCCAAAATTTGTTCTTTACGAGTGACATTTTCCGGCAGGTCGGAGGCGGTAATCTCAATTTTGTCGGCTAAATCTTTTTTTGAGGCGCTATGGCAGAGACGCGACGCATTGCGTCTATACATTCTTCTGTTCGGCGTAGCGACAGCCCGAAGGGCTTAATTTTCATAACCGCAGGTCACCGACCTGCGGAATATCCCTCTCGAACTTCTGCCTGAAACGTAAGTTCGACGTAGTCAAAGGCAGGACTAATTATTATTATTTCAATTTACGTTTCAGTCCTGCCTTTCAGGCAGAGAACATACGTGGGTACTTTCCCGCAGGTCGATGACCTGCGGTTATGAAAATCAAGCCCTTCGGGCTGCTTGGCGACCTTTTCGTTCGGCGTAGCCGTCATTGCTACGGCGCAGCCGGAAGTAATAGCGCCTCAAAATAAGATTTAGCCCTTTTTTAACATATTTTTTTGTTTTCCTGAAAATTGTTTTTACCTTTGTCGCCGTATCATTTAGAATTGAATGTGAAAAGGATTGCAATAAATAAGATAAACAAATTGGTGATTATATGGTTGTTATTAACCG
>JAISRS010000299.1 GCA_031273485.1 Prevotellaceae bacterium | reverse complement strand
AGTCCGTTACAATTTTATTTTAAATTATTAAACGCAAACAGTTAAACATCAGGGTAAGGCATAATTAAACTATGAACTTTATATATTTTTCTTACCTTTGCGGGCTTAAATTGATAAATAAATAATGCAAAAAATAAGAAATATTGCAATCATAGCCCATGTGGATCACGGTAAAACGACATTAGTAGATAAGATGATTCTCATGGGAAATATTTTTAGAAACGCCGAACAAGCCGGAGAATTAATTTTAGACAGTAACGATCTCGAACGTGAACGCGGAATTACTATCCTTGCAAAAAATGTTTCGGTAATGTATAAAGGTCACAAAATAAATATTATCGACACCCCCGGACATGCCGATTTTGGCGGCGAAGTCGAACGGGTATTGAATATGGCAGACGGCGTGCTACTGCTGGTTGACGCCTTCGAGGGAACAATGCCTCAGACGCGCTTCGTCTTACAGAAAGCCCTGTCGCTTGGACTTAAACCCATCGTGGTTATCAACAAAGTCGATAAACCCAATTGTCGTCCCGAGGAAGTCAACGAAGAAGTATTTGATTTGATGTTTAGCCTTAATGCTACCGAATATCAACTTGATTTTAAAACCGTTTACGGAAGCGCCAAACAGGGATGGATGTCCGCAGACTGGAAAAATCCCTCAACAGACATATCGCCTCTGCTCGACTTGATTCTCGAAGAAATCCCGGCGCCCAAGATTGTTGACGATACGCCTCAACTGCTGATAACATCTCTGGAATACTCCAATTACCTGGGACGTATCGCCGTGGGACGCGTTGCAAGAGGCGTGTTGAAAAACGGCATGAATGTGTCGTTAGTTAAACGCGACGGGGTTACAATAGTGCGCACCAGAATCAAAGAACTGATGACTTTTGAAGGGATGGACAAAAAGAAGGTCGATATGGTTGAATGTGGCGACATTTGCGCTATCATAGGTATCGAAGGTTTTGAAATAGGCGACACTATTTCCGACTACGAAAACCCGGAAGGTCTTGATCCCATATCTATCGACGAACCAACCATGAGTATGCTTTTTGTAATAAACGATTCTCCTTTTTTCGGACGTGACGGCAAATATGTCACATCAAGGCATCTTAAAGAACGCCTGGAAAGAGAATTAGAGAAAAATCTGGCGCTACGTGTCGAACCCGGCGTAAACGCCGATTCATTTGTTGTATATGGACGCGGAGTTCTGCATCTTAGCATATTGATAGAAACAATGAGACGCGAGGGATACGAATTGCAAGTCGGACAACCTAAGGTTATTATAAAGGACGTCAATGGAGAAAAACATGAACCCATAGAATATCTTACCATTGATGTACCCGAAAATTTGTCGGGTAAAATAATCGAAATCGTTTCGCGCAGAAAAGGCGCTATCAAAAGCATGGAAAATGACGGAGAACGTATTCATCTCGAATTTGAAATCCCTTCCCGCGGAATCATCGGGATGAGAAGCAATATGCTTACCGCAACACAGGGCGAGGCAATTATGTCGCACATAGTGAAAGGATTCGAACCATATAAGGGACCTATAGAAATGAGAACCAACGGCTCTCTCATAGCCATGGAAACGGGAATGGCTATAGCCTATTCCATAGATAAATTGCAGGACAGAGGTAAATTTTTTATCTATCCGGGCGAAGAAATATACGGAGGACAAGTAATAGGAGAACATACCCGCGCCGACGATTTAACAATCAACGTCTGTAAAACGAAAAAACTTACAAACATCCGTGCATCCGGCACCGACGATAAGGCTCATATTACGCCTCCTATTCGGTTCAGTCTCGAAGAAGCTCTGGAATATATCAAAGAAGACGAATACGTGGAAGTTACTCCTAATGCAATACGTATGCGGAAAATTCTGCTCGACGAAAACGCAAGAAAACGCAACCAAAGGTGAAATTGAATTATGAATTATGAATTATGAATGAAGGATTTTCAGGATTCTACATTTGCAGAAAAAAATTCGTGGAATTGACTACGTCGAACTTACGCTTCGTAAAAATCCACAGGATTTTAATTCGTGGATAAAAAATTCGTGTAATTCGTAAAAATCCGCAGGATTTTAATTCGTGGAAATTGATTCGTGGATTAAAAAATTCGTGGAATCCGTGTAATTCGTGGATAAAAAAAATCCGCGGATAATTAAAAAAAATCCGCAGGATTTTAAATCCGGTTAATTCGGCAGACAAAAAAATCAGCAGACAAAAACAGTCATGGGTTAAAACAATTAATACGTCGAACAGCTGTCTTAGCCCATGACCTGAGATTGTTTTATTTGGCGTTTTGTTTCTGTCGCGCTAATTCCAGCGCCTGTGTTGTGACATAATATTTTGCGAGCATGTTAGGAATTTCCCAATCCGGCAGTGCGCCTTCTTTGAGATATTTTAAAAAATGCTCCGTCACTTGTCCGAAATGCGCTTCATGACCGTTGTGATACGCCGCCGGAACGTTTACCTGCCACACATTGTCGGAGATTTTCTGCAAACCCACTCCCGGAAACTGTTCCGTAATCGTCGGCAAAGAAGCCGACAACGCCTGTTCATACGCTGCAAGGTCTGCGTCCTGCGCTTTGATGAACAACACCGGTTTATAGTTCTGCGCCTTTCCCTGTTCAATCACCAGATGCGCCTTGCTGCCTTTCATCACCGAATAATGCGTATCGCCGCCGCCTTCGGGATAGGTATAATTCCAGACAACCGACACTTTGGCGCAGACGCCGTTTATTTTATACGTAATGTCGCCGTTGGCATAAACATTCAGCGTGTCGTTTTTGACGTTTTTTTTCAGATAATCGGGATACGTTGCCTGCCCCGTCACCTCCACGAACTGTGCCGGCGAGAGAGGCGTAGTCCAATGATTGGCGTCCAGCAATTCGATATCTTTCGAATAATTGATGATTTTTTCGGGGAAACAAGCCCACTGCACAAGATCAACCAAATGCGTTGTTACATCCACAATGCCTTCGCCCTGCTGTTCCGTGTCGAAAAACCATGCGGGACGTTTCAGAGGACTGCCCGATACGACCTTGAAAAAATGATGTACGCTTTCCTTCGTCACCGCAGGACTGTCGGGAGCGCCCTTTAGCTGTTCGCCATACACAGCCGGAATCCTCGAAAAAGCGCGCTGCAACATCGTTGTAATTTCAAACCGTTCGGTCATGATGTCATAGAGCAATACATTGTTCTTTTTGGCGATATCGAAACAGTTCTTCAACAGTTCAAACCCGTCGGCGCCGATTACCATCGGTTTGTCGGCAAGTACATTCAATCCCGCCACAACGGCGTTACGTATATAGCTTATCTTTTTTCCGTTGTTACCGGCAAGCGCCAATACGTTTCCTTTTTTTTCATGCAACATTTTCCGTTCGTAATCGTCGCCCGTATAAACTTTCTCATCCCACTTGGTAGGCGATTCGGGGCGAGTGTTGTAGGCTTCAATCTTTTTCAGATGTTCTGCAAGATCGTCACCCGCGGGGGCGTAAACATAGACCTCGTTACTCACCTGCGGATAAGATGTTTTTTGTACCAGAGCGGCATGAAAATGCCCCGGATCAAGCGTAATCAACCGTACCTCGCCTTCCTGCGATTTTTCCGATTGCTTCGACTTAGTTGCGCACGAAGCCAGCAAAATTAAACCAAACATGACAAAATAATTGTGTTTCATAATCTATTAACTAATTTTATTTATATTTATTTACCATAACAGGCGCAAAGGTAGGAATTAATTATGAATTATGAATTATGAATTATGAATTATGAATTATTTTTAACTATAAACTTTTTAACTGTGAACTATAAACTATGAACGATGAGTTATAAAATCGACAGGGAATATCTTCCGGCTTGTCCGGTTTAGAGATTTTCCGGTTTCGGGTCTTTAAAGTCCTTAAAGACCCGAAACTATAAAAAGCCTTTAAAGCCCCCGTCGCCGGTTTTATTTTATGATTTTTTCTTAAAATCCGCCGAAAATAAAAATTTATTATTGATTTCAGATATAAAATACTATCTTTGCAACCTTTTTCAGTTGAACAGTTGAACAAGGAGGTAATTTGAGACAAAAATACATAGAAATCAAAGGAGCGAGAGTTCATAATCTTAAGAACATCAATATTCGCATCCCACGCAACAAGTTAGTTGTTATCAGCGGACTTTCGGGTTCGGGAAAATCAACCCTGGCATTCGACACCCTTTTTGCCGAAGGGCAGCGCAGATATGTCGAAAGCCTTTCGTCGTACGCCCGACAGTTTCTGGGCAGAATCAACAAACCCGAAACCGATTCGATTACAGGTATTCCACCCGCAATAGCCATCGAACAAAAAGTAAATATCCGAAACCCGCGATCCACCGTAGGCACATCCACCGAAATATACGATTACATGAAACTGCTTTATACCAAAATCGGACGAACCTACTCGCCCGTGTCGGGCGAAGAAGTGCGGATAGATTCGATTACCGACATAGTCAACTATTTCGCAAGCCGACCTCCGGGCGAAAAAATAATGATACTCGCTCCGATGGTCAAATCCAAAACACTGGGATTTGTCGAACAACTCACACTGTTTATCGAAGAAGGATTTTCGCGCGTTGTGATCCTCTCAAATACCACCCTTGAGATGATCGACATAAAAAAATATCTCACATACTACGACGCGATGTACAGCAAAAAACGCGAAAACACATATCTGTTAATCGACCGTATTGCCGTTTCCGATGAAGCGGAATATCTCACCCGCGTAGCCGATTCGGCGCAAACGGCATTCGATAAAAGCGCCGGACAATGTTGCCTCTACGTTTATCCCGCGGAAGAGGAACCGTTTATAAAAAGATTTTCGAGCGCGTTTGAAACGGACGATCTGCGATTTGAAAAACCCGACGAAAACCTTTTCAGTTTCAACAGCCCCACAGGAGCCTGCCCGCAATGCAAGGGATACGGCAAAGTGGAAGGAATTGACGAAGATTCGGTCATCCCCGACAAATCGCTTTCGATATACGAAAACGCCATTGCCTGCTGGCGCGGCGAAAGCATGAGCGCCTTCAGGGATCAACTGATATACGCCGCCCCAAAATTCAACTTCCCCATCCACCGACCCTATTATCAGCTTAACCAACAGGAACGCGAACTCCTCTGGACAGGAAACCGGTGGTTCGACGGACTGACGGCGTTTTTCAACATGCTGGAAGCAAACCGGTACAAAATACAATACCGCGTTATGCTTTCGCGATACAAGGGCAAAACCCTCTGCCCCTCCTGCCACGGCAGCCGACTGTGCAGGGAAGCCGCCTACATCCGCGTGGGCGACAAAAACATAACGGAACTCGTCACAATGCCGATAACAACGCTTAAAGAATTTTTCCAAAACCTCACACTAACGGAATATGAAACCCAAATCGCCCGCCGCACCCTGTCCGAAATAACCGGCAGAATACAGTGCCTGATTGACCTCGGACTCGGATACCTCACCTTAGACCGTTTGTCCAACACCCTGTCGGGCGGCGAAAGCCAAAGAGTCAACCTCTCCGTGTCTCTGGGAAGCAGTCTGGTGGGGTCGCTGTACATACTCGACGAACCAAGCGTCGGACTTCACCCTCGCGACAGCGCCCGCATGGTTAAAGTGCTGAAAGATTTACGCGACCTGGGCAACACCGTCGTAGTGGTAGAACACGAAGAAGAAATAATGCACGCCGCCGACGAAATCATAGACATCGGACCCCTGTCGGGACGATTCGGAGGAGAAATCGTATTCCAGGGAAAACTCGCCTCGGCAACCGACGCCGACAAACAAAAATCCCTAACCCTGAAATACCTCTCGGGAACGGAAAAAATAGAAGTCCCCGCCGTTCGGCGACG
>JAISRS010000281.1 GCA_031273485.1 Prevotellaceae bacterium | reverse complement strand
TAAAAAATTCGTGGAAATTGTCTGAACCATGATAAAGGATTGAAGGATTTTTACAGGATTAACAAGATTTTCAGGATTGACAATTGCGTAGATTGGAAAAAATCCGCAGGATTTAATTCATGTAATTCGTAGAAATCGACAATCAAAAATTCGTGTAATTCGTAAAAATCCGAAGGATTTTAATTCGTGTAATTCGTAAAAATCGACAATCAAAAATTCGTGTAATTCGCAAAAATCCGAAGGATTTTAATTCGTGTAATTCGTAAAAATTCTACAGCGTTAAACATTCGTGTAATCCGTGTAATTCGTGGATTAAAAAAACCGTGGATTAAAAAAATCGTGGATTAAAAAAATCGTGGATTAAAAAACCCGTGGATTAAAAAACCCGTGGATTAAAAACCCGTGGATTAAAAACCCGTGGATTAAAAAAAATCGGCGACAAAAACAATTCGTGGAGAATCCGATATGGGTTAGTTAACAGGATATTCGACATAATATTATTGATAGAACGGGAAAAGTCTTATCTTTGAAGCGTCGAAACATAAATTTTTATATGACAAAAATGCGAAATGCGGTATTGATATTATTGATGTGTTTAAATATAGATATTTTTGCACAAAACACTAAAGACGATTACATTATTAAGTTTAGAGAAATTGCAATTTCCCAAATGCAACAGTCGGGAGTTCCGGCGAGTATAATTCTTGGTCAGGCGTGTCTGGAATCGGGTTACGGCACGAGCCGGTTATCAACGGAGGGTAAAAATCACTTCGGAATAAAATGTCACAAAAGCTGGACGGGAGAAACGATATTTGCCGATGATGATGCTGCGAACGAATGTTTTCGCAAATATAAAAGCGACGAAGAATCGTTCAAAGATCATTCGGATTTTTTGAGATACAACAACCGCTACGCTTTCCTGTTTGACCTTGCCCCCACAGACTACACTGCCTGGGCGCACGGACTGAAAAAGGCAGGATATGCAACCAATCCGACTTATGCCGAAGCGCTGATAAAAGTCATTGAAAACAACGCGCTTTATTTATACGACAAAAACGTAAAGGTGCAAATCCCCTCGCCGGTGGCGCTGACAAAGATGGAACTCGAAAACTTTGTTATATCCCTCAACAGAAAAATATACACACGTAATGAGGTTAAATATGTGATTGCCAACGAAGGCGAAACATACGAAAATATTGCCGCCGAATTTAAACTCACAAAACGGCAATTGATGAAGTATAACGATTTGAATAAATATTCCGCACCTTATGCAGGTCAGGAATTATATATCAAACCGAAGAAATCGCGTGCAAGCGAAAACTTCCCCATTCATATCGCTCAGAAAGGCGAAACAATGCATCAGATAGCTCAAAAATATGCAGTGAAACTTAGTAAATTATATAAATATAATAAAATGAAAGCCGGCGACAATCCGGAAGAAGGACAGGAAATATTTATGAGAAATAAAATGAAAAAATAATCCGCAATGTCCGGTAATAAAGCAAATCAGGGAACGTCTAAAAACTGCTTTTTCGGCGTTCGACTTCAATATAAGGGTCGGTTTTTCGGGGGCGGATGGCGCTGTTTGCAGTATCCTCTCCTGGCGCCGCTTGCAGCGGTGTACGGCGCTGCTGTCGTGATCAGAAATAAGTTATATGACTGCGGATTATTCGCATCACGCAAGTTTGAAATACCTCTCATTTCCGTTGGAAATATCACTGTGGGCGGCACGGGTAAAACCCCTCACATCGAATATCTTGTTGGAATATTAAGTCGGCATTTCAAAGTAGCCGTACTTTCGAGAGGATATAAACGGCAATCTCGGGGGTTTCAGTATGTTGAAATTGGGGATTCGGTCTTGAAAACCGGCGACGAACCTTTGCAGATAAAATGCAAATATCCGGATATCACGGTCGCTGTTGATGCCGACAGGGCTCAAGGTATAAGGAAATTGCAGGAAGATTTTCCCGATTTGGAAGTCGTTTTACTTGATGACGCCTTTCAGCACAGGCAAATCACCCCTTCGTTGAATATTGTGCTGATCGACTGTAACAGACCCGTATGGAACGATGCAATGATGCCCGCAGGAAAACTTCGCGACTGCTGTTCGAGCCTCAACAGAGCCGATGTTTTTATCGTCAGCAAATGTCCCGAAACCTTATCGCAGGACGAGAGGAGTTATTATATCAATAAATTAAAAAAATATAACAAGCCGGTATATTTCAGCAGCGTCGAATTAGGCAAAGAATATCCGGTATCCGAATTTGCCGATTTCGACATTGACGCCGCTGATTCCGCAATGCCTCTCAATCCTCCGAATATAACGGCGCTTACAGGTATCGCTAACCCTGCAAGTTTTTATGCTCAACTGTCCAAGCGGTTTCCCGATGCGGCTATAGAAAAAACGGCATTTCCCGACCATCATAATTTCACTGAAAAAGAGATGCAAACAATCCTGAAAAAGACCGAATCACACACAATTGTAACTACCGAAAAAGACAGTGTAAGATTAATTTCTTACTTTTGCGCAACAAAAAAACGCCCTCTAAAGGGAATTTATTGTATTCCGATTAGTATAAAAATAGATAATTCACACGATTTTAACATAAATATTATTGAACATGTACGAAAAAATAAAAAAGACGGCGGAGTTTATAAAGGCTAAAACAGGCATTCAACCCGACGCAGGCATCATCCTTGGCACCGGTTTAGGCGGTTTGACAAGGCAGATTAAAAACAGCGAAACACTGAAATATTCGGACATTCCGGGATTTCCCGTTTCAACGGTCGAGGGTCATGAAGGGAGATTGATTTTCGGGCAACTGGGCGCGAAAAATGTTGTTGCCATGCAGGGACGTTTCCACTATTACGAGGGTTACGGAATGGAACAGATAACCTTTCCCGTCAGAATTATGAAAGAGCTGGGGATAAAACAATTATTCGTATCCAATGCAAGCGGAGGATTGAATCCCAAATACTCAATAGGCACGCTTATGGTAATTTCCGACCATATCAATTTGCTTCCCAATCCTTTGATTGGACCTAATGACGAGAGATTCGGACCGCGATTCCCGGATATGAGCAAACCCTACGATTCTGCCCTGATCGAAACGGCATTTGAAGTCGCAAAACAACATTCGATTGTCCTCGAAAAAGGGGTTTACGTTGGCACAACCGGACCCACTTTTGAAACTCCTGCCGAGTACAGATTCTTTCGCCTCATAGGCGGCGACGCAATAGGAATGTCCACTGTGCCGGAGGTTATTGTGGCTCGCCATGCAGGTATTCCCGTGTTCGGAATTTCTATCATAACGGATTTGGGCATAGAAGGCAAAATAGTAGAAGTATCGCACGAAGACGTCCAAAAGGAAGGCGCAAAAGCCGAAATAAAAATGACAACCATCATAGAAAATATGCTGAATATAATCAACTGAGAAAAGGATGAACGGGCTACCCCATACGCCTCCACCATACGCTCCACTTCAACCGCGAGGACGAAGGCAAGCGTATCAGTCGCATGGATTAATCCTCGTCTTCAGGAAAGTCCATGGTCCGAAGATATTTCGGACATTGTCGGATAACGTGAAGGACTTCAGGATTAGAAACAATATACTATTATCATCAACCTGAGCTTGTGTGTCAAACAGGGTATATTCCACATTTTGGTGCGGTTGCCCTGAAAAAACAGGGAATAGTTGGCGCTCCCTGTTTTTTTTGAGGGGACTCCGATTTTTATATAACGGCTTGCGGAAATTCTCCCCGCGTATCGAAAAAAGACATATCTTTGCGCCGTTTAACAATTAAATTGCGACAGCATGTATTTGGATGATTATAAAAACAGTTTGACGGAATTTTGTCGGCAAAACAGGGTGAAGACATTATATGTGTTCGGTTCCGTACTGACAGGTAACTTTAACGGAGAGAGCGATATTGACATACTGGTTGATATTGACGCCTCCGACCCGCTGGTGTATGCCGACAGCTATTTCAACCTGAAATTTGCCTTGCAGGATTTACTGAAACGCCCCATAGACCTGCTTGAAGAAAAAGCAGTTAGAAACCCTTTCCTGCGCGAACACATCAATAACTCCAAACAACTGATTTATGCAAGGCAGGACGCATGATATTAAGGTTTATCTCAAAGGTGATAATAGTTTAAACAGTAAAAATTATGGACAAGGTAAAAATTACATGTAATCAATGTGGAACGCCAAATTTTAGCAGTTCCAAGTATTGTTGCGGATACGGGTATGAATTGCCCAAAGAGAAACTCAACGGTGTTAATCGGGAAACAATTGTGAACAACAAACCGGAAAAAAGGAGATAAAATAGCAAAATTAGGGCTGATGTGATTTAATCGGTTTCGGACGACAGGCGGGTTACAACGGTTGCAGAGGCAAACAAAAGTATTTGCACCGAATCTGCACCGACATAAGGGAACTCCTAAAAACTGCTTTTTCGGCGTTCGACTTCAATTTTTAAATCCTCATTTACAATTAGTAAACTCCGGTTTACAAATCTTGTCTGCCTTGAAAAATCGAGTTTTTAGGAGTTCCCATAAAATAATCCCAAAAAATATAGTATTTTTGCACCATGAAATATAGAAAAAATATAGGAATTAAATATTTGCAAACAACAAGATTGGGCGCAAAACCGTTCGTAAAATGGGTTGGCGGCAAGGGAAAACTCCTTTCTTCTATTGAAAAGTCGTTGCCAAAAGCGGTTTACGATCGTTCGGACATAACTTATGTTGAGCCGTTTGTCGGCGGCGGCGCCATGCTTTTTTGGATATTGGAGAATGTTCCGGCTGTCAAAAAAGCGGTAATCAATGACATTAATCCCGATTTGACAAATGCCTATCGAACTGTTAAAGAGAATGTTCATGAATTAATCGCACTGCTCAAAAATATTCAAAACGAATATCAGTCATTAAATTCGGAAGAGAACCGCAAAGAATATTATCTTAAAATGCGAGAACGGTATAATACCAAATCGCTTGATAATATTGAAAATACCGCCCTGTTTATTTTCCTTAACCGTACCTGTTTCAATGGCTTGTATCGGGTAAACAGCAGAGGTTTATTTAATGTTCCCTTTGGCAAATACACAAATCCAACCATTTGCGATGAAAACACATTACTCGCAGACAGTGAGTTATTGCAAAACGTGGAAATTTTGACAGGCGATTTTGAACAAACACTGAATTACGCTACGGAAAATTCTCTCTTCTATAATGATCCTCCTTACAAGCCGTTGAGCCAAACTTCGAGCTTTAATTCCTATGCAAAAGAAGAGTTTAACGATGCGGAACAAATCCGGTTGAAGCGTTTTTGCGATAAATTAAACGAAAAAGGCAGTTTGTGGATTTTAAGTAATTCGGACGTGAAATCGAACGATCCCGACAACAATTTTTTTGACGA
>JAISRS010000102.1 GCA_031273485.1 Prevotellaceae bacterium | reverse complement strand
CTAAGTATAACCGAAAGCACTAATTTATCTTTATAAACAGGTATGTCGGCTATTCCGAGAGGCGTCTGCACCTGCACCGATTCGTAATTCAACTCTTTGCTTAATTCGTATGCAAATATTTCTCCCACACGTTCCATGTTTCTGCGGAAACGCATACTGTCTTTTTGGATGTTAATATCTCTCATCTCTGCAATAAAGCGGTTGAGGATAGTGTTTTGGTTGCTTAAATTTCGTAACATTGAACAAATATTTATTATTTTGAAGGGCAAATGTAATCATTTTTTTTAAATACAAGTATTTTAAAGGGGAAAGTTATATTTTATATTTTTTCTTATTTTCAGACAATTTATGCGCAAAATATGCATAAAATAAGGGTTTTATTTATGTTAAACTTATGGCTGCATTTTCTCCCGGTATAACTGCCGTGCGTTTGCCGTGTGAATAGTCCGGTACTTAAAAACCTTGCAATTTGCTTGTCGGCGGTGCTTTCCGAGATTTGTAATTGCGCGGCAATTTCAATGTATTTGGCGAGGTCGAATTGCTCCGGCAGGGTTTGGAATAGAGCCATTCCCGGATTGTTGGTTTGTGCAGTCGTTGCCGCAGGTAACTGCCTGCACACAAAGGCAGGCGCCTTTCTTTTTATCCATACTCGCAAGGTCATCAACAATCGGGTAGGAGAAACGGGATTAGTTCCCGTTTCGACCCCCACACACCACCGTGTGTACCGTTCGATACACGGCGGTTCCTTGCTTTTTATCTTTCAATGTGTAGATGTTGTTTTCGATTATCCAGGCAGGAAATATCACTCTTACTTATTTTTCGGATTCCGTCCTATTTTTGTGTAAAGAGCCTCTTTTGAGCATCTGATTTGTTCTTATCGGTAACTTTTTTTACTGTCACATGGCCAATTACTACCCACCCCCATAGTGGACTTGCACCACCAAGTTATTTGTCATGCACGGCACACAAAAACAGGCAAATAAGATCTATCCGATTTGTTTTTATCTGTTTCCTGTCAACAGGCTCAATATTTTTGGGGTGAACCGTTTCATTAGGCAATATATGCTCAGACAAATACCTACACATATCAATGGTACGCAAATATACCTGATTAATAAAATTATCACACTCTCCGATTGAAAAATTTTATCAAATAATCTGCCTGTCCAACTTAAAATTAAGATTCCATGAGTTGCATAGATAAAAAAGCTGGCTTTAGACAACGTGTCGGAAACTTTTATCTTTTTGCGTTCAATGAAAAAAGAGCTAATATTTACGGCTGTTATGACTCCGGATAGCACATATAGAGGGGAAAAATATTTCTTCATCTCACTGCCGTCATAGTAAGTTGATAATACCAGAGTAACAATCGCTAACAGTAACCAAAACAGTTTTCCTTTTCGCAACGATACTACCATATTCTTCTCATGCACACTAAAGTATGCCCCTAAACAGAAAAAGAAAGCTGCTGTTAGAAAAAGACTTGTACTAAATCCCGGAATAATAAAACCTATTTTGGTATAGTACAGTATGCCTAACAATATAATGCCGACATATTTTGTATATTTTACAAACCAGTAAACCAACGGTGACAGAAATACCATGATGATCAAATCTCTTAAAAACCACAACGGCACAAGATAC
Organism: Prevotellaceae bacterium; assembly: GCA_031273485.1. Lineage (GTDB taxonomy): Bacteria > Bacteroidota > Bacteroidia > Bacteroidales > UBA932 > JAIRLF01. The sequence continues at coordinate 1,146 of JAISRS010000102.1, read as the reverse complement.
GGACCATAATGGGGAATTAGCCAGCCTAACATATTCGTTTCGTGCTCCCCCCATACACTGTAATTCCAGAATATGCGACACAAACCATTATCATACAAATCTTTCAAATAGATAGCAATGCTGCCGTCCATTTTTATAAGTTTTAGAGTTGCGAAAATAAAAACAGCGATTATATTCCACAAAACGTATGGAATAATCAATGTTTTAGTCCGACTTTTAATTTTGTTTAGATAAACCTTTTTATTCCACTCTGTTTTATAAAAGAATAAAAAACCCGAAAACATAAAAAAGCAAGGCACAGCAATATTTGCCAACACATGCGATACTAATGCTACTGAAACAGTATAAATATCATGTCCTGAAAGAGATGAATAATCAATCCCCTGCATGTCAACAACGATATTCATGTGAATAAAAACAACCGCTATTGCTAACGGAAATCGCAACCAATCAATGGTTTTAGACTGTAATTCGTTTTGTAATTTGTTTGTCATATTTTTTAAGAGTTTTGCTCTGAACTCTTAAACTCGCCTACAAACAAAAAAGCGTGAACATGTTCGCTGATTGCTTATTTTATTACTCGCGGCTCTGGAAAATGCCTTGTACCTGATAAGCACGAACAGTTCACGCCCGAAGACGTGAACCTTCGCGTACTTATTCTCAGGTACATTATTGAAATTTTCCAGATTTCGAGTAATGAGAATAAGAGCTAAAAGCTCAATTAATATTTTATTTTTCTATCTTTCTGTTATTTATATAAACATTTTTATTTAAAATTCAAGTGCAAAGGTAGTATTTTGAATCAATCAAACTACATACAGGCATAAATCAACAAATATTTATCAACAAAAAAGCGGCAAACTTTTGATTTACCGCTTTTTCGTAATTTTTAATTCGTAATTGAATTATTTTACTTCTTCAAAGTCCACATCCGTAACGTCGGGACCTTTTTGATTATTGTTATTGGAGTTGGAATACGCTTCTCCCGATGCGCCCGAATTTCCCGAAGCTCCTCCTCCCTGTTGAGCCTGCGCTTTGTAGATTTCTTCCGAAGCTGCTTGCCATGCGGTATTCAGTTCGTTTTGAGCGCTGTCGATAGCCGTCAGGTCCTGGTTTTTGTGAGCCTCTTTCAGTTTGTTTAAAGCC
>JAISRS010000076.1 GCA_031273485.1 Prevotellaceae bacterium | reverse complement strand
GGGGTAAACATAACGGATGGATTTGTTCCGAAGGGGGACAAACCGGGTTGCGCGGGGGCAGTGGGAGAGCCGTTTATGTTAATTATGTTCATACTTGCTAATTTGTTTCGTTATCACGGGGGGGCAAAAGTAAGACATATTTTTTATATTTGCAAAAAAATGCGGGAAAATGTGGAAAAAATTTTTCTTTCGGACGAATCGGACGACGCGGGAAATTTTGGAACGCCACTGTTTTTATCGAAATGGCGTGTTGTTTCGAAAAAAAGCAGTACTTTTGCAAAAATAAAAAACAAGAATATGGAGAACTTGATCAAGTATGTAAACATTCACAATTTCAAGTCTGTTGCCGATTTGGAACTGAAAGATTGCAGGCGGATAAATCTTTTTATCGGCTATCCGAATGTAGGAAAATCCAATGTTTTGGAGGCGTTGAGTTTGTTTTCCGTGCCGTTTCTGCAGGAAGGGGAAAGTTTGAATAAATTAATTCGTGTGGAAAATAAGAATGAACTGTTCTTTAATCTGTTGGAAAATACCTGTTTTGTCAAAACCAATATGGAAAGTATTGAATTTGATACAAACCTTCGATTTAAACTGTTCAAGGAAGAATATGATGAAATAATCTGTCAATTTTCTAAGAAATTAATATTGGAACACCGTGATTTTGAACCGCGCGGAGAATTTTATGACGGTTCCGGTTCAGGCAGCATTTTGCGATATGCTTTTAAGCGGGAAAAGCAATGGAAGTCTGTCGGGGATGAACTTTTACTGCCGCCTTTTGGCGAAAATATTGTTGATACACTTTCCGACAATGATAATGTATCGGAAGTTTTGGCATGGATAAAAAATGAATTTTCAAAATACAAACTGGAACCGGTATTTGATGTATCAACAAACAGTTTAAAAATACAGCAACGGTTAAACAGCGATAAAGTAAAACAGTTGCCCTATTCTTCCATTGCCGACACACTGCAACGAATGATTTTCTACAAAACCGCCATTGCTTCCAACAAAAACTCCGTTTTGCTGTTTGAAGAGCCTGAAGCGCACGCTTTTCCGCCATATATCGCAACCATTATGAATGATATTATTGATGCCGAAAGCAACCGGTTTTTCATTGTTACGCACAGTCCGATTGTTGTAAATGCCTTTTTGGAATACGAAAAAGTCAGGCGCGAAACGTCCATTTATCTGTTTGATTTAAAAAACGGGCAAACCATCGCCAAACGCCTTTCCGACGAAGAAATGGCGTTAGCCTACGAATATGGCGATGATTTGTTTTTTAACCTCGAAAATTTATTATAAATGGATTTGGACTTGCTGATATTGCCCGAATGTTATATTGACACCATTTTGGCGGAAGCGCTTGCCTTTCCAAAAAGAGGTTATAAACATATAAAAGGATGTAACAATGTGTTTTCGGAAATGAATAAACGGCTGAAAAATGAGGCGGCTTTTGGCATTATTGATGATGATAAATGTGTTCCTGCGCAGTTTAATTCTTTTGAACTGCTAAAAAAACACAATGAAAATCTGGCAATTTACAAGCACAATAAAAAGCCGCATTATATCGTAAAAATCAGTAAAGCGGCAGAAGATTTTATATTGAAAAATGCAGAAAGGACTGGAATTTCTTTGATTGATTACAATTTACCCGACAATTTGCCCAATCTGATGAAACAAACAAAAAGCATAGCTGTAAAAAATAATCCGGAATTGAAACGCCTGTTTTCAGTAATTAAGCAGAATGAAAATTCCGATTTTTGTGTTTTGGCTCGATGGATTGAATTGTTTAAGGAAAATCCGTATAATATGGATAGCGAATTGTTGTGAAAAGAATAACAATAAGCAATAGTATGTCACAACAAAAATACTCCCTCGAATTTGACAAGAAAGCAAAAAGTAAACAAGAATGACAAAGAATATTAGCAAAAGAAATATTTTAAAAAGTCGCCTCTCTGCGGCATACGCGAAGATAAGCGATGCGGAAACGAGGCGGGAAACGCTTGCGGAATACGAAATCCTGTGCGGACAGTTCGACTTGTCGGACAGGATGTTGGCAAAGCATTTGCTCCGCTCCATTCTGCCTGCCGTCGCCTTCTACCGTGTGCTTCCTCGAAAGGGTTTCACCCGTGCCGATGCGCTTGCCCTCATCCGGAGTTCCGTGCTGCGATCGGGGCAACCCATGGCAAAGACTTTCCAGACAATGGGACGACTGCCGTTTTTCTTTTCTCTCCTGCGGGTGATGTGTCCTGTGTCCGTAAAATCGGAGTTTGGTGCATCGGGATGGAAGATGGATTGGAAGGAAAACTCAAGACACAGGATTGCCTTCGACGCCCATTCCTGCTTTTACGAACGTGTGTTCAAAGACTTCGGGATGCCGGAACTGACGCCTGTCTTCTGCGAACTCGACGATGTTATTTACGGCAACATCCCGAAAGTACGCTGGAAACGGACAAAAACCATAGGAAGCGGCAATGATGTTTGCGATTTCTGTTTTGAGAATGAACGCAGACACAATTTCAGAGATAAAAAGGAAAAAGCAACTTGCTGACTTTGCCGAACCGCAAAGAGAAAATCCGCAGGACAATCCTGAATACCTTACCCATTGTCTGAATCAGGATTTTCAGTCATGCCATACGGACACAAATACCCACGCCGTCATTGCGTCGCCATTGTCTGAATCAGGATTGGCTTCGCCTTTCTCCTTCTTGCTCAGCATAGTCAAACAAGTTTGCCTCTGCGCTCACTCGCTGCGTCGGTTGCCACACTCCGCTTCGCTGCGTTCGCAATGACGGGTACATATTTGCCTCCGCAGGCATTAACCATTAACCATTTATCATTAATTCTCAATTGTCAATTAAATATGTTATCTTTGCAGAACATCAAAAAAACAGAATAGCTTATGCGATATTTTAATGTATCAGGACCTTGTAGCAAGGCAAAACACTATATGATAGAGGCGTCTACCCGTTTGCAGGGGGTAAAACAGTTGATAGACATGGAGCAGTATTTTGTAATTCATGCGGCGCGTCAGAGCGGTAAAACGACTTACCTGAACGATCTAACCGAACGACTTAATGCCGAAGGAAAATATTATGCCTTGTATTGTTCGTTGGAAAGCATGGGAAGAGTTGTTGATCCGCGAGCAGGGATACCGGAAATTGTGCGGAAAATCAAAGGTGATTTTGAATTTTCGACCATTCCCCATGTCGAAGATTTTGCCAGGAAAGCGGATTACGAAAATTACACCAATGTTTTAAATCTGGAACTTACTCGGTTTTGTATGTTGCTCGACAAACCATTAGTTATTCTCTTTGATGAAGTAGACTGTTTGAGCGACGATACATTAATAACCTTCCTCCGCCAATTGCGCAACGGATATAACACCCGTTCAAGGATTCCTTTTGTACATTCCATTGTCTTGGTGGGCATGCGCAATATTCGCGATTACAAAGACAGAATCCGTCCCGAAAGAGACACAATGGGTAGCGCAAGTCCGTTCAATATTATTACTAAAGCGATGACTTTGAAAAATTTCACAAAGGAAGAAATTACCATGCTTTACGGACAACATACCGAAAATACCGGACAAATATTTGAAGATAACGCTATCGAACTGATATGGGAACAAACGCAGGGACAACCCTGGTTAGTCAATGCCATTGCCCGCGAAGTGATTGTGGAAATATTGCAGTCGGATTACACGAAACCGATTACTTCCGAAATGGTGAAGCAAGCTATCCAAACCATCATCCTGCGACGCGACACGCATATCGACAGCCTGCTGGAACGTCTGAAAGAAGATCGTGTTCGGAAAGTTGTTGAAGCGGTCATTATGGGCGGAGATGTTGATGAGTTTTCCGACGATTTTTACTTTACATGCGACTTGGGTCTAATTCGTGCGAACGAGGAAGATATAACGCCTGCCAATCCTATTTATTCCGAAGTAATTATTCGTACGCTCAATCACACTCTGCAACGCAATCTACAAAAAAACGCCGTTTACCAAATACCCCGCTACCTCAAAAACGGACAAATTGACGTGGACTTCCTGATGCGTGATTTCCAGCAGTTCTGGTGCGAAAACAGCGCAATATGGGAAGAAAAATTTGATTACAAAGAATCAGCTCCTCATCTGATAATGATGGCGTTTCTGCAACGTGTCATCAACGGCGGAGGAGACATACGTCGTGAAATAGCCGCCGGTACGGGGCGCCTCGACCTCTGTATAGAGTACGATAAGAACAATAAACGGAAATATCCCATAGAACTCAAAATACGTTACGGAGAAAAAACTGTGGCGGAAGGTCTTGAGCAACTCGCTCGTTACATGGATACTCTCAGATGCAAAGAAGGCTGGCTCGCCGTCTTCGACCGTCGCAAAACAGTGAAATGGGACAATAAACTGTTTATGAAAAAAGAAACAATAGATGGAAAAACAATTACCGTCGTAGGACTCTGAGAGAAGGTAGAAAAATGAAGAAAGAAGGGAATAAATTTTTATCATGCAAGAAACACTATAAATCATGGCATTTTTCAATAATTTTTTCATGGTTCACGCTGATTTGCGACATGATTGACAATATTTATTTCGCTATATCTAAAAGAATTAAAAAAAATTATACCTATTACTATTGTTACAATTCATAAATGTTATAATTTTAGCGCAAAAAAGTGATAGATTGAAAACTTTGAAAATGTTTTTGAGAATTAAAATTTAATAATAAATAAAATGATAATAATAAACATATTAAAAATGATGAAACGATATTTTATATCAGGAATGTTTACCTTTTTTATAACAGTTTCTTTTGCTCAGGAAAAATACAATTGCGAAGAGATGGGATTGAAGGGTAAGGTGAAGAGTATAAGGGAAACACAGTATAAATTAAATGATATTAATCCGGGATTAAACGAAATTCTGATTACTACATTTTCGTTTAACGCCAATTGTCGAAAAACGAGCGAAATTACCTCCGAAGTGGGAGGCGATCCCAAAAATCGACACACTGTTTCCTACGACAAATCAGGTAATATAACCTCCGAAACCAAACAAAATACCGCCGTAAACGGCAATTTCACCATAAAATATAAATACGACGCATCCAAAAAGCTGTCAAAAAAAGAAGTATCGTCAAACGGTAGAATCATCTCGACCTATATCTATCATTACGATAACGGAAATGTGACGTCGATGGAAATAAACAAGAAACTTGGGCTGCTGGATATAAACAACGAAAAATTTGAATATAAATACGACGCCAATAACCGGTTATCAGCTGAAATTCACACCGAAGGAGACGAATACCGCAGAACGGAATACGCCTACGACGACAGTAACAGAATCATCCGTAAAGTGGAATTTAACCACAGAGGCGGCATTACTTACGAAACCGATTATGAATACGATGAACTTGGTAATCCAAGCTCCGAAACTTCAAACTACAGAGGGAACAATATCAATAACTTCTCCTTTGTGTATGAATACGATGAACAGGGTAACTGGATCAATAAACGCTCACTGTCGAACGATAAAACGTATTCGCTGCAAATTAGAGTTATCACTTATTATTAACATAGCGGCAGTATTATACAATCACAATGAATCCGAATACGGATACGTATTCGGATTTCATCCGAATGAAATAAAATAAACAATAAATATCAACGAATTGAATATGAAAAATATTAAACTCTTATTAGTAATCGCATTTGTCGGAACATTCACCTTTGTTCGGGCAAAGGAAACAACAAGCCTGTCGGCGGTTGAGCTAACTTGCGAATATCTCAACAACCCACTTGGTATCGACATCCGGCAACCTCGTCTGGGCTGGAAATTACAACATTCCGCCGACGCCAAAAACAATCAGCAACAAACCGCATATCACATCATTGTATCATCGTCGCCCGAAAGACTTGCTGCCGGTAACGGCGATATCTGGAACAGCGGACAAGTGAAATCAAAACAATCCGTACACGTTGTCTTTGCAGGCAAACCCCTGCAAAGTATGAGGCAATACTACTGGAAAGTAAAAGTGTGGAACAACTACGGCGAATCGACCGCATGGAGCCAACCGGCAAAATGGGGTACGGGAATCCTGCAACACTCCGACTGGAAAGCCCTGTGGATTGGCGATAAACCGGATACTGCAATGGTCAATTATATTGAATATATCAAGACTCATTACAACAAAAAACAGGATGGCTACGACGAAAAAATCGGAGATAATCCGCCCCTGCTGCCTTCGCCCATGTTGCGCCGACGGTTTAATGTCGAAAATACCGGCAAAATCATAAGCGCTCTTCTTTATGTGACTTCGCTTGGAGATTATGAAATAAGAATCAACGGAGAACGTATCGGCGACCATCAGCTGGCGCCCGAATGGACGAATTACGACAAACGGGTGCAGTACCAAACGTATGAATTGACGGATAAAATAAAAGAAGGACGAAACGCGCTTGCCGCCATTCTCGCCGACGGCTGGTATCTGGGAGAACTCGGTCCGGTGAGGTGGGCAAAGGAAAGAGCGTTCCCCTTCAGGGGATTTTACGGCAACGACCGACGCCTTATTGCTCAACTGCTCATCAAACGAAGCGACGGAACGGAACAGATAATCGTTACCGACGGGTCATGGAAAATCAACACCGACGGCTTTATCCGCTCGGCGGATAATTTTGTGGGAGAAACTATCGACGCACGTAAAATTATTCCCGACTGGGATATGCCCGATTTCGACGATTCCGGATGGGAAAATGTTTATGTGGATAAGGCAATCGACAAGAACCTTGAGGCTCAAAAAAACGAACCGATACGTATTCATCGTGAAATAAAACCGGTGGCAATAACTGCGTGGAAAGATAAATATATCGTCAATTTCGGACAAAACATCGCCGGATGGTGCGCCGTAAAAATCAAGGGTAAACCCGGAACAGCGCTCACGCTGCGACATGGCGAATGGCTCAAGGATAACGGCGAGATTTACACCGAAACTCTCGGCAAGGCAAAACAAACCGACATCTTTATTCTCTCCGGCGGGGACGACCATTTTGAACCCAAATTCACTTATCACGGGTTTCAGTATGTGGAGATTTCGGGACTGGACGCCCCTCCTTCCGCAGATATGATTGTGGCAAAAGCAGTGTCGTCCGACCCGGAAGTAACGGGGCAATTCGAGTGTTCAAATCCCAAACTCAATCAACTGTTCTCAAATATCCTCTGGACGCAGCGCAACAACATGCACAGCATTCCTACCGATTGCCCCCAGCGCGACGAACGCTGCGGATGGCTGGGCGATGCGCAGATTTTCTGTCAAAACAGTATTTTCAACATGAACATGGCGGGCTTCTATACCAAATTCGTGAAAGACATGCGCGACGCCGTAGCGCCGAACGGACAGTTCTACAGCATTGTTCCCTCGGTGAGAAACAAGTATTTCGGCATGGACTGGTACGGAGGTCCGGCTTGGGCGGATGCGGGAGTAATTGTCCCGTGGAGGATGTATGAGAATTATGCGGACACGGTATTGTTGAAAAATCATTACGAGGCAATGAAAATCTACCTTGAATCCGTCCTGTCGGAAAATCCCAACTTGCTGTGGCAAAAACATCAATCAAATTACAACGACTGGCTCAATGCCAACACCTTTTCCAATCCTCCCGAAGATTACGACAACACGCGCGGAAGTATGCCCAATGATGTGTTTAACACAGCATTCTTTGCCAATTCGGCGCGTCTGCTTTCGCAAATCGCCGCCATTATCGGTCACACGGAAGATGCAAAAAAATATAAGGATTTAGCCGAGGCAATTGCAAAAAAGTTTACGCAAACATTTGTGGACAAAGACGCTAAAATCAGCGGTAACTCGCAGGGAGCTTACGCCCTGGCGCTTAATTTCGACCTTTTACCCGAAAATCTGCGCGACGCAGCATTCAACAATCTGCTGAAATGTATCGAAGAATACGATTACCGCATATCTACCGGAATGGTTACAACGCTGATGATGATGAAAGAACTTGTTCGATACAACCGTATCGACATAGCTTACCGGTTGCTTGAATCGGAAAGATTTCCTTCGTGGATTTACGCCATCAATCAGGGGGCAACCACTGTGTGGGAACGCTGGGACGCCTACGTAAAAGGACGGGGAATACATCCTTCGGGCATGAATTCGTTTGACCATTATTCCATCGGCTCCATCGGCGAATGGATGTATCGCCATATTTTAGGAATCAACCCCGACGTTGACCGTCCGGGATACGAACATTTCACTATACATCCTCGTTTGGGCGGCTCGCTGACCTGGGCAAACGGCTCCTACAACTCCATTCGTGGCGAGATAGCCTCGTCGTGGAAAATCGAAAAGGGAAAGTTTACACTAACGGTAAAAATACCGGCAAACACAACCGCCACCGTGGTTCTACCCGCCAGCGACGCCCGCAGTATCCTGATGAACGGAAAACCAATACAAAAAAAGATTGCGAAAACCAATAACACCAATCTCAACGAAACTTCAATAGACGTAGGCTCCGGAGAATATGAATTTGTGGTCGGGAATCCAACAATCCTCAATAAATTAACGCTCAGATGACGCAGCAGATTTAACAGATTTACGAAGATCAATTGAACTCAATAAGCGGAAGATCTACCCTACCCAAAGGGTCGCCTTCCAAAACAGCGCTCGCACAACTACCTCGTGCGAGTGTGTTTTTTTATGCTGCTAAAACCCCTTCGTTCGGTTCTCCCCTTTGAGGGCATAGTCGTCGGACTAAGAACTTCAGCCGGGCGATGTTATCCGCATTGAAGTATCGGATGACGTGATGGTTAAATCCGTAAAAGACACTGTCACCAACGACGGCTCTTTGGTAGAAGAAGGCGAGGCTCAAGCCGACGCATCGGGCTATGTATGGAAATACACAGCCACGCAAACTAACGACAGTCTTGCAGGCGATAAAATTGAAATTACCGCCTCCGACCTGCCGGAAAATATCACTCGTCAAGAACAAATTTTGGGATGATTGAGTGAGATAATTAAATCGAAAATCCGGCGTGAATCAGTAATGAGATAATAGAAATTTTCATAATAGAAGATAATAGGGAGATAATAGGGAGATAATAGGATCTCTGGGTGTACGACAAAAATCCCATCGTCGTTACCCCGCACTGCGCTTTTCGCTTGTACGGGGTTATCAAGAGGGCAACTCCTACGGAGTTTTACGTTGTCGGCGTCGCTTTGTCGTTTGTCGGCACAACCAACCCCACAAGGGGTTACCCTTTCGATAACCC
>JAISRS010000073.1 GCA_031273485.1 Prevotellaceae bacterium | reverse complement strand
CTTCGGTGCCGTAATATATGTGTAAAGTGTCCAGATTGCGTTTTCTAACAAAATCAATCGTACAATTTTGGGCTATTTTATACAGCCAGGTACTGAAAGCGTATTGGTCGCTATACTTGTCCAAATGTTGAAAAGCCTTGTCGAACGACACCAGAGTAAGGTCATTCGCATCGGTCTTGTTTCTCACCATTCTAAGTATATAGTAAAATATATTGTCCCGATAACGGGACAATAAACGGCTATAGGCTTTTTGGTCGTTATTCAACGCCTTTCGCACTAATTCCAAATCGGTTTCTCTCATTATTTTTTTTTATTGATAATTTGTCCAAATAATAATTTTCCTTTTCTTTCATCACTTTTTTGTCCTTCGGGGACTTATCCTTATATCCGCATAAATGCAATACTCCATGATACATAACTCTGGTTAATTCCTGTTCAAAAGTAACTCCGAATTTTTGCGCATTTGCCCTGACTGTTTTGATACTTATAAAAATATCTCCCGATACTTTGATTTTCGACTTGGGCGTCTTTTGCGTACAGTAATCAAACGTAATGACATCCGTATAATAGTCATGACGGAGATATGTCTTATTGATATCAAGCAGATATTCGTCGGAGCAGAATATAAAGGATATATCCCCTGTTCTTTTATTTTCCTCCGAGATCAACGCCGTGATTCCGGCTCTTGCCAATTGTTTTCCCTTAAAACGGTAAGCTGCCTTGTGATTAAAAAAACCGATCATTTTTCTGTCCTCCTGTTAATTTTGTTCACTCTTCTCTCGTGCCGTCCTCCTTCAAAGGGAGTTGAAAGAAACGCGGCGACAATTTCTTCCGCCTGCTCCTCCGACACAAAATGAGCCGGCAGCGAACACACATTACCGTTATTGTGCCGTCTTGCGAGCGTTGCCGTTTCCCTGTTCCAGCAAAGCGCCGCCCGCACGCCGGCGTATCTGTTCAATACCATATTGATTCCGTTGCCGGAATAGCATATTGCAATTCCCCATTCCTCTTCACCTCTGTCTATCGCCTGCCCCAGAGGATGCCCAAAATCGGGATAATCAACGCTATTGTCGGAATCCGTTCCGTAATCTTTAACTTCGTAACCTTTCTCTATCAATTTGTTTACAAGATACGACTTCAATCCGTATCCCGCATGGTCTGAGGCTATACCTATTGTTTTCATTTCAAAAATTTCTCTGTCTTCCACATTGTGTACTGTCATATATATAATGTGTATAAATTATTAATTTCCCCAACGTTCTTTAACATAATCAAGCAGCCGAAGGACTGTGTCCGGGTTATTTTCCGTCACCAATTTCAGTCTGGTTTCCTTGAAATCGGGCAATCCTTTAAAATAGGAGCTTAAATGTCTTCTCATTTCGAGGACGCCTACTTTTTCGCCTTTCACTTCAATGGATTTGATAAAGTGCGTTTTTGCGATTTGCACTCTTTCGTTCACGTCCGGTTCGGGCAGCAGTTCTCCTTTTTCCAGATAATGTCTAATATTTCTAAATATCCATGGACATCCGTAAGTGCTTCGTCCGATCATAATTGCGTCTATGCCGTAATTGTCGAACCGTTGTTTGGCAATTTCCGGACTGTTTATATCTCCGTTTCCTATGACAGGAATTTTCATTCTACTGTTATTCTTTACTTTTCCTATCAAAGTCCAATCGGCTTCTCCCTTGTAGAGTTGACTGCGAGTTCGTCCGTGAATTGTCAGCGCTGCAATTCCCGCGTCCTGTAGTCTTTCAGCCAGTTCGCATATTATTAAACTGTTTTCATCCCATCCTAATCTGGTTTTAACCGTTACCGGAATCTTAACGGAATCAACAATACGACGGGTCATTTCCACCATTTTGTCGGGTTCTTTCATCATTCCCGACCCGGCGCCGCGGTTTGCAATTTTTTTTACCGGACAACCGAAATTGATATCTATAACATCCGGTTTTACCTGCGCCGCAATTTTTGCCGCTTCTATCATCGGTTCCATCAAATGACCGTATATTTGTACGCCAACAGGGCGTTCTTCTTCACTGATTTTCAATTTCAGCATTGATTTCCCCGCATCGCGTATCAGCCCGTCGGAAGATACAAATTCGGTGTAAACCATGTCAGCGCCAAACTGTTTACACATATATCTGAACGACGGATCCGTCACATCTTCCATCGGGGCTAAAAACAAGGGATAGCCCACAAAATCAATATTTCCTATTCTCATTTACAAACGAAACTGTTCTGTGTGAATTTTACACTTTCCGCGCCGCAAAGATAAACATTTATTTTTATACGTATATTAACTGATCTTTGGGCTAAATCTTATTTTGAGGCGCTATTGCTTCCGGCTGCGCCGTAGTAATGACGGCAACGCCGAACGAAAAGGTCGCCAAGCAGCCCTTCGGGCTGTCGCTACGCCGAACGAAGGGTACTCCATCCATAGCGCCTCAAAATAAGATTTAGCCGTAATTCGTGTAATTCGTAAAAATCCGAAGGATTTAAATTCGTGTAATTCGTGCAATTCGTGGATAAAAAGAACCCTTGTGGATGAAAAAACCTTCGTGGAATATGTAGATTAAAAAAGCTGCCTCATGGAAGCAGCTTTTACTGTTGCATTTGTTGTGAACTGTGTATTTATTCGGGATGTATTGCTTCTGAGGGGCAGGCATCCGCGCAAGTGCCGCAGTCGGAACACAGATCCGGGTCAATTTTGTAAATATCACCGGCGCTAATTGCTTCTACAGGGCAGTAGTCTATACAAGTTCCACAAGCTATACAAGCATCACTAATTTTATATGCCATACGCTTATGATTTTAATTAAATAATGCCGCAAATTTAAGTAAAATACTTTGGAATAATCAAATATTAATATCATTTTGTATAAAACTG
>JAISRS010000003.1 GCA_031273485.1 Prevotellaceae bacterium | reverse complement strand
TGGCAAATAAAATATCAAAGTCATTTTTAAGCATATCCGCCAATGCCAAAGAACGGATAAAGTGACCGTATCCGATATTTAAACCTGCATCAGCTCGAAAAATGATTTTGCGCTTCATTCTTCCGATATTTTTTCGTACAATAATTTATACTTCAATTCTGCCAGTTTCCAATCTGTTTCCGTATCGATATCCTGAACTTTTATTTCATCAACAATAATGCCTCCTGTTTTTACATTCCCTGATTTCCATTCTTGAACTTTATACCAATAAAAAGTACCTGAATCGTGGTATGTTTTGGGTAAATCCTGACTTCTGCTATTTTCAAATTCTTTCCAATGTCTTGAAATAGAACCATCATTTTCTAAATCTAAACAACGCCAAATCGGATAAGAAAACGCAACAATTGGATAAACGCTTGAAAATGCACCTGTTGTAAGTTTTTGATAGGCATCAATAATGTTTTTCGGTTGAATAAGTGGAGCCGTTGGATAAAAACAGCACATATTATCAAAAACCTGATTTTGTTTTTCATATTTTGAAATTACTTCATTCAAAACATCAGCAGTGGTTGCAAAATCATTAGAGGCTGCTTCAGATCTTAAAAATGGAACATTAGCTCCATACTGTTTTGCAATGATTGCAATTTCTTCATCGTCCGTTGAAACCATTACCTCATCAAACAATTGCGTTTGCAATGCGGCTTCAATGGAATAAGCTATAATCGGCTTACCCAAAAAAGGTTTAATGTTTTTTCGCGGGATGCGTTTGCTGCCTCCCCTGGCAGGTATAACGGCAATATTTTTCATTTCACAAACCTTCTTATCTTTATCAATCCCCCGAGTCTATATTTGCCGATATAAATATCAGATACCTATCTAATATTTTATTTATCAACTTTTGTGAGGGGCATTATTATATTTTTGATAACAAAAACCAAGTGCCGTCATCTTGCTTGAAATTGTTGTCTCTATGATATACAAAGCCATAATCTATTAATTTAAGAGATGAGTATAAATCCAACATTTCTCCTGCAAAATCTCTTTTAAACAAAAATCCGTCATGTCCTCTGTATGGAATACTTACAGGGGTAGGATTGTAGTACTCCATAATACATATATATTTTTTAGATGATTCATATAATATTTTGTACACTTCACCTAATATATCCGGATTGATATGGATAAGTACCCCTTTTATTAAGACAAAATCTCTTTGATAATCAGTCTTAAAATCTAAAATAGATTGATGATATATTTTACTGTCTTCACCTATATTATTTTTCAACTCTATTACTGCCTTGTCATTTATTTCCAAAGCGGAAATTTCCACATCCGGCAACAATCTTTTCAAAGCCAATAAATTTAGACCGATATTAGCGCCTAACTCCAAGATGGACTTTATGCTACCATCCGTAGCATTTATAATTTTTGAAAACAGGGCAATATTATTTGCCACCATATCGCGTCCGCTATTACGGTTGATATAATCATCACCAAATTCGCCTGCCCAAAAATTTTCCTGTTTTGTTTGAAATTGTTTCATACTATTTTTTGTATTAATTTATATATAAATTTTGTTAATTCATCATCTGTGTTAATAGCCTGCATTGAAATTTTACTATCACCAATTATTCCGGTTAAAGGAGTCAAAGTATATTCATATTTGTTTATATTTTTCATTTCACAAATCCCATCACTTGTCCAATTACATATTCCTGTTCTTCTTCCGTCAATGTCGGATACATCGGCAAACTCAAGCAATGTTTATAAAAATTTTCGGCAACCGGCATATCTCCCGCTTTATTTCCCAATCGTTGATAATAGGGTTGCAAATGCACCGGTTCGTAATGCACTTGGGCAAATATATGATTTGCTTTTAGATAATTATAAAGTTCAAAGCGATTTTCAACCCGTATTACATATAAATGATAAGCATGATAAAAATCGTTTTCCACTTTTGGAGTAATGATACCGGAAACGTTTTCGAATGCTTTATTGTAATTATCGGCAATATTCCGTCTCCGGATTAAACCTTCATTGGCTCTTGTCAGTTGAGAAATGCCCAAAGCTGCCTGAAAATCAGTCAATCGGTAATTGTATCCCAGTTCCTGCATCTCATAATACCAGCCTCCATGATTTTCATGTAATTTATCTGGGTCTTTTGTTATGCCGTGTGTTCGCAGCAGCAATAAACGTTCATACAATTCTTTGGAGTTGGTCGTAATCATTCCTCCTTCGCCTGTCGCAATATGCTTTACCGGATGAAAAGAAAAACAGGTTAATTCGGCAAATTTGCCGCTTCCGGTCAATTGTTTTTCTCCTTGACCATCCACGAAATAAGCGCCGGGAGAATGGCAGGCATCTTCGATAATCCACAAGCCATATTCATCGGCTATTTTGCGTAAATTTTTCCCATGAATCGGATAACCTGCATAATCAACCGGAATAACACCTTTATAATATCCTTTGGGTTTAGTTTCCAATAATTGCCTTAGTTTCTTCAAATCCAAAAGATAGCTATCTGCATCAACATCACAAAAAACCACATTTCCTCCACAATATCTGACACAATTGGCTGATGCCGCAAATGTAAGCGGAGTTGTAATAACATTATCTTCCGGTTGAAGATTTAACGCCATAGCGGAAAGATGCAATGCTGCGGTTCCATTGGATACGGCTACTGCATATCGGGCATTTACATAATGAGCAAAGTTTTTTTCAAATTCCAATACTTTGGGACCTTGAGTCAGAAAATCGGATTGCAAAGTTTCTATTACGGCTTGAATATCTTCATCCGTGATGTGCTGTCGCCCGTATGGGATTGGTTTCATAAACTATAACGGTTTGAAGTTAGCGTCAACACATTCTACAATTTTGTTCCGCAAACTTTCAACAGTCTCCCATTGCGTATTAGTTACCGAGCTGTACCGAAAACTTTTAGGTACAAATATGCCATTATGATGTTTAATATAGTCATCGGTTTTATGGCTCAATAAAACCGATGGAAGTATGGCATAGCAATAATCACCCAATTCTATTGTATTCATGGCGTCTGTTTCGGTAATCATTTCTTCATGCAGTTTCTCACCCGGACGGATTCCCACAATTTCCTGTTTTGCATTGGGTGCGATTGCTTTCGCTACATCCGTTATTTTATATGATGGTATTTTTGGTACAAAAATTTCACCGCCAAGATGGTGACCAAGCGCAAACATTACCAGATTAACCCCATCCTGCAAGGAAATATTGAAGCGAGTCATCTCCGGATGAGTTATGGGAATAATGCCTGTCTTGCGCTTTTCAATAAAGAATGGTATTACGGAACCTCTTGACCCCATTACATTTCCGTACCGAACAACGGAAAAACGAATATCCCGCTTACCTTTGATGTTATTTGCTGCCGTAAACAATTTGTCGGATGTGAGTTTTGTTGCGCCATACAAGTTAATCGGCGCACATGCTTTGTCGGTACTTAACGCCACAACATCCTTCACTCCTGTAGAAAGAGCTGCATTAATCACATTTTGAGCGCCTCCCACATTGGTTTTTATACATTCTTCGGGATTGTACTCTGCCGTATCAACTTGCTTAATTGCAGCAGCATGTATAATAACATCAATACCTTCGCACGCTCTTTTAAGACGTTCCGCATCTCTCACATCTCCAATAAAAAATCGAAGATTAGGATATTTGGATTCGGGGTATTTTTGCTTCAGTTCAAACTGTTTCAGTTCATCTCTCGAATAAATCACAATGCGTGATACGTCAGGATACCTGTCGAGAATTGTTTCAATGAACTTTTTCCCAAATGAGCCTGTTCCTCCCGTTATTAATACTGATTTTTTGTTCAACATTATAATAGTTTTATATTTTACAATCTAAATTTCTACGT
>JAISRS010000177.1:0-15000 GCA_031273485.1 Prevotellaceae bacterium | reverse complement strand
CGACCTGTTCGGAATGGTGATGGACGCCAATCCTGTGGATTTTCCGGCGATATATCAGCCCGATGCCGCACATCAATACACTCGGCATATACTTTTCGGGAACACTATCCTGCGCGGCAATAACCTTAAAACCAATCCTTATGCACGGATGGTAAGAGGATACGAAACCAGAGACGCTAACACACTGTCGGTGCAAGCCACCCTGATGCAGGATTTGGATTTCATTACCAAAGGTTTGAAGTTGCAGGCAAAGGTATCTGCCAATACCAATTCTTCCTATTCGGGTAAAAGAAACTACAATCCTTACTATTATTCGTTAGATTCGTATAATGAAATCACGGGTGATTACACTCTGTACAACCTTAATCCTACAAATACGACAGCAGCGCTCGGTAACGTAGAAGCCGACCGCGACGGCAGTACAAAATACTACTTTGAAGCGCGTATGAACTGGGATCGTAAGTTCGGTAAACATCTTTTAGGACTGATGGCTGTGGCAATAGCCGAGGAAAATATCCTGACAGACGGTAAAAGCACCGACATATACGAAACATTGCCCGAAAGAAATGCAGGGATTTCCGGAAGATTCGTGTATGACTACGATTCCCGCTACTTCTTTGAGTTTTCGTATGGATACAACGGCTCCGAAAAATTTACAGGAGATAAACGCTACGGGTTTTTCCCGGCTGTTGGCGCCGGATGGATTTTGTCCAACGAATCATTCTGGTCATCCATGAAGAACGCCGTCAGTTTGTTGAAACTGAAATTCACCTGGGGGCAGGTAGGTAATGATGCTATTGCAAAAAGAGCCGGCCGGTTCTTCTTCCTGTCGGATATTGGCACCGGAGGAGGATATTACTCATGGGGCAATTCATTTACCAACATGGGAATGGGATATTCTATAAACCGTTATGCCAACCCGGATATTACCTGGGAAGTATCGGAAAAATATAATCTGGGATTTGAACTGGGCTTATTGAAAGATGAAGCGCTGAAAATACAGGTAGATGTTTTTCAGGATACTCGCAACAATATCTATATGGCGCGCGAAAATTTCCCTGCCACGGCAGGCTTTGAAGCCGCCATACATGGAAATGTCGGAAAGGTATCCCTCAAAGGTATTGAAGGTTCGATTGATCTGCAACACAGTTTCAGCAAGGATTTCTGGATGACGGGACGTATGAATTTCACCTACGCCACTAACAAATATCTTGAAAAGGATGAAAAGAATTATCCGGACGAATATCTGAAAACTGTGGGGCATCATTCCGACCAATCGTGGGGACTGGTTGCCGAAAGGCTTTTTGTTGATGAACTGGAAATTGCAAATTCTCCCGACCAGTCGGCATTTGGAATATATCAGGCAGGTGACATCAAGTATCTGGATGTTAATAAAGACGGGATAATCAATACTAACGACCGGATTCCGATGGGCTATCCCACAAAACCGGAAATACAGTATGGCTTCGGTCTTTCGGTGGGATATAAGAATTTGGATCTTTCGTTCTTCTTTCAGGGAAATGCGCGAGTATCGTTTTATATAGCTCCCGACAAGATTAATCCGTTTAACGACAGACGTAATGCGCCGACTATAATTGCACGTGACTCGTGGAGCGAAACCAATCCCGACGTTCATGCGTTCTGGCCACGACTGTCGCCCGAAACAATAGCGAACAACGTCCAGCAATCCTCATGGTGGCTGCGCGACGGGTCGTTCCTGCGCCTGAAAACCATAGAACTGGGGTACAATATGCCGGATCTTAAAAAAATCTTCATACAAAGCAGCCGAATCTATCTTAGCGTAGAAAACGCATTTTATTTCAGCGCTTTCAAACTGTGGGACCCCGAAGTGGGTGGAAACGGACTGGGATACCCTCTTAACAGAAGGTTTAATGTTGGTCTGCAATTATTCTTTTAGTAACAAATTAATGATTTAAAGAAATGAAAAAAGTTATAAAAACAGGATTATTATCAATCTTCATGCTGTGGAACTTGTCTTGTACGCCTTATTTAGACATTGTTCCCGATAATACCGTCACTCTGGAAGATTATTTTTCCACCAGAGAAATGGCGTTGGATGCTTTGGCAAAAGTTTACAGTTATCTTCCGTCGGACCTGTTGACGCATCAATCATCGTGGTTGCTTGGAGACGAATGGATCGGACGTCCGGATCACGACGCTTCTACCAGCGATTTGCAGGGAATAAGGCTTATGCGAGGACTGCAAAACACTCAAAACCCCATACTGGGACACTGGAGCGGAACGGGTGGAGCATCTCATTTGTATCGGGGTATCAGGAGCGCCGACATCTTTCTGCAATACATCGACATGGTTGAAAACATGTCGGAAACGGAAATAAAGGAATGGAAAGCTCATGTGAAATTCCTCAAAGCCTACTATACCTTTTTGCTGTTGAGGCAATACGGACCGATTGTTCTTATACATAAACCCGTTGCTGTTGACGCTTTGTCCGACGAATTGTTCCCAAGACGTGCCAAGGTGGAAGACTGTTTCGATTTCGTTTTACAGTTAATCGAAGAAGCTCTTCCCGACCTGAAAGTACAGACAAATGTGCTGGATCTGGGGCAAATCAACAAAATGATAGCTTTATCCGTCAAAGCAAGAGTGCTGCTCTACAGGGCAAGTCCGTTTTTTAACGGGAATAACCAGTTCTACGGCGATTTTCTTGACCACAACGGCGAACCTTTCTTCCCCCTGGAATATGACAAAGAGAAATGGAAAGACGCCTGGGATGCCGTTGATGAGGCTATTAAGTTTGGCGAAGCTCAAGGTTACAAACTGTACGAATACGAGGGAACTCCATATCCTTTCGACATGGACGACTATGAGGCAAAACCGAAAGATATGCAAACCCTGTATGATTTGCGGATGGTGGTGGTGGATCCCTGGAACAAGGAGCTGATCTGGGGGCTGACACACATGCTTACCGGTACCACCCTGCTTTCGAGCCACACCAATATCTATCTGCCGGCAGCATATACCAGCGGCATCACTCTCAATATGACCATGAGCGAACAGTGGCTGGCGGCTTCCTTCAAGACGGTGGAAACATATTATACAAAAAATGGTGTTCCGATTAATGATGACCTGACATTCAACAAAAACATCATGTTCGACATTGTTAGAACTCCGGACATATTAAATCCCGAATACGAAGAATTGCGGGGATTTATGCAACCGGACGTTTTGACCATTCCACTGTACCTGAACCGTGAACCGCGTTTCTATGCAAACATGGGTATCACGGGAGGTTACTGGCGTACGCACGGAGAAAAAATCCCGACAATGATGTTCGCCGAAAGCTACGGAGGATATAATAATGTAACAGGAAGGATTGATCTTCAAAGCGCTTTCTTCCGTTCAGGCATAGGCATCAAGAAATTTACGCATCCCGAATCCAAATCAGGCAACTGGTCGAGATTGGTGAGACATCCTTACCCGATTATGCGTATGGCTGACCTGTATCTGATGAAAGCCGAAATACTGAACGAGTATCTGGACGAAGGCGACCCCAAAAGGTCGGAAATGTTTGATGCTATCAACAAAGTGCGCAAAAGGGCAGGTTTACGCAACGTGGAAGACGTATGGGCGGATGCTAATATTGTTAGCCCGAGAGCGCTGAACAAGCATCTTACAAAAAACGGAATGCGCGATATTGTTCTTCAGGAGCGAAGCATTGAACTGGCTTTTGAAGGCAGCAGATTCTGGGACATGCACAGGCACAAGAGAGCTGTGACGGAATTTTCGTCGCCCGTTACGGGTTGGGGCTACACGGAGGCAGATGCGGAAACATTTTTTATTCTCCGAACTCTGCAATCCAGAAGATTCATCGAAAGAGACTACCTCTGGCCTATCAGTCTTGACGAAACTAATACAAACGGAAACCTCATCCAGAATCCGGGATGGTAATAAGAAAATGATTTATTAACAGGAAAAAATGATTTATATGAAAACAATAAAGTATATGTTTTTATTGATGACCCTCCTGCTGGCGTTTGGAGCCTGCAAGGAACAGGGACGATACGAAATCGGTTACGGCGATTCCCAACCGCCGGATGCACCGGTGTATAATGGACGCTACAAGGCGCTTTACGGCGGAGCACGGTTGTTTTATACAATCCCCGCCAACGAAGATTTGCTTAGTATTGATGCAACTTACCTCAATCCCAAAGGAGAAAAGGTATGGTTTTCCGTTTCCTATTTCAGCGATTCCATAGATGTATATGGGTTCAGCGACACGCTTATCCACGATGTGCAACTGTATGCTGTGGACAGGGCGGGAAACAAATCGCAGATTGTTAACGTTGCGGTGAAACCGCTCGAACCGGCATATTCCAGAGTCGCCAACTCGATTATTGTGAAACCGGGCTTCTTCTCCTTCTTTGTTGACTGGACTAATGAACTTGAGCAGGCAGTTAATGTCTATGCCAATTTCACCTACACCAAAGGAGGGCAACCGGCGGAACACAATATGATATATACCTCCAGCCTTGCTTCCGACCGATGGTTTATCCGCGATCTTCAAGTAACGGAACCCATCAAAGTGAAGGTGAAGGTGGAGGATATGTACGGCAATATCACCGACTACATTGATATGGGCGAAATCCGACTGTTGCAGGACGAACTTATCCCCAAAGATAAGTGGGAACTGCCCGAACCTAACTTCCAGATGGGAGGCGTTGCCATGGCATATCTCCAGGAAGGAGAAGCGCGGAAAGACATGTTGATCGACGATGTTATTGATGACGGGATGAATGTAAATTACGTGCATACGGGCAACAGAGGACCCACCGGAGAGTTAAACGTCAATAATCTGCCGTGGAACGCAATGATTGATCTTGGCGACAAGTACGAAATCAGCCGAATTATCACTAATCAGCGATACTTCAACGGCAATTCGCCCACCACCGGCAGGGGATACTATTATGTTTCGCCCAATGTTGCTCAATACAACATATATATCTGGGACGAAACGACGGAAGAATGGGAACTGATCCTCGACCGTCACATCATAACCTTCCCCGCCGGATTAAGCGATTTGGAATTTATGCAACTTGGGAGGCTTGGCGATATGGCTTACCTCTATCCCGACGATCCTCAATTTACCAAACCCACACGCTGGATAAGGTATCAGGCTTTGCTCGGATTCGGCGAAGGTCAGTCATCAACCTTCAATGTGAACTGTTTGTCCGAAATAACCCTTTACGGTAAAAAAGCAAATCAGTAACATAACAATGGATTACTTAAATATTATAAACAAATACGTAATGAAAAAAATAATATTAGTAAAGAAACACGCCGTACACAAATTGCTGGCGGCATGTTGCACGGTGATTTTATCGTCGATACTGTATGTATCATGCGGAGACATCTACGATAACATCAAGGAGTTCTCGGTGGAAGAAATTGTTTATCCCGCCCACTTCGACACTATCCACGGAAAAGTCGGCTACGAAAGAGTCGAAATCGACCTGTCGCAGTACGGTCGAATCCCCTCAAGCCAAATGAATCTGGGGAAAGCAAAAGGAACCTTAATAGAATATGACGACAAGGTGATTACTTTCGACAGTGTATGTTCCTGGGTGAACATCACCGGACTCACTCAATCGAAACTCTATCGGTTTAAAGTTTATACTATCGACGAGCACAAGAACCGCTCCACACCCAAGGAAATCGCCCTCACTCCATACACCGCCGACGATGAGAGCGCTCTGGCACTGCCATCGCCCCTCTTCATCGAATCCACCACAATGGCGCTGGTGGAATGGAGAAACAGCGTTTCCAACGAACTGTTCGATTTCCTTAGCTACGAATACAGCTACAAGGACAAGAACGGCAACACAAAAAGCGGATCCGGCGTGGGCGATCTTCCCAGCTTCTTTATCGAAGATGTGGAATGGGGAAAAGTTGTGCAGGTAACAATGGTCAACAAAGTGCTTCCAAAGCTCTTGAACAGACCCATAATGGATACCGTTACATGGACCTATCAACTGGAATTTGCAGTGGAAGGCAGTCAAAAAGCCATTTTCCTCGACCTGCCCGCAGGCGGCGTCACCCTTGGCGTAAACACTTTTCCGCACACCTTTATCTGGAAACGGGGCGAGGGAATTAATGACTATTCACTGATGCTCTCCACACAAAGCACCTTCCCCGAAGGCGCAACAACAACCATACATGTGGGCAATACCGACAGGTACGAAGTGCAAAGAGAAGAAGTTGTGGAAGTATTGAAAAGCAGCGTCTATAGCAAGGCGCCCTTTTTCTGGAAAGTGATTCCCGCCGACAACAATCCCGATGTAATCACCCAAGCCCGTCAGTTTACAGTACAGCGGGAGCAAAAGAACGAATACTGGATAACCCTGAACTACAACGAGGAGTTCAGGTGGATCACTTATGAGATTCTCGACAACGAAAGCTCCTGGTATATACAAACCAACGGCAACAATGCCAATCCCAACGACCCCCGCTGTCACACCGCGAATTTTACGGAAGATATTAAGGAGAAAGCCATGGTGTTGAACTTTGATTACAGATGTAACAGAGAGTTATTATTTGAACTCTTCTTCAAGGCGCCTGCCGCGGATGGAGCTAAAATGACTACTTTCACCCTGATGGAAACCGGCGAATGGACGCCATTTTCAATGGAAATCGGCGGTTATGCTCAACGTTTCGCCTGGGGAACAGCAGGACACTCGTTCCGCTTAGACCCCGGACAAAACTGGGGAACTCAATTATACATCAGAAATTTCCGAATTACTGCGTATGATGAATAATGTATTGACGGTTTTTTCAATTTTGTTAATATAATGAAACGCCCCTCCGAGACTGCCTCGGAGGGGTTTTTTAGAAGATAGAAGGGGGTGTACGACAAAAATCCCACGCTGCCCCGCACAAGCAATCCTAAGGCTGCTCAGAGGGATTTCGATTAGAAACAATGTTTCTAATCGGAATCGGGAGTGATTCTAAATAGAATCAATGTTTCTAATCGGAATCGGAGGTGATTCTAATTAGAAACAATGTTTCTAATCGGAATCAGGAGGTAATTCTAATTAGAAACAATGTTTCTAATCGGAATCAGGAGGTAATTCTAATTAGAAACAATGTTTCTAATCGGAATCGGAGGTAATTCTAATTAGAAACATTGATTCTAATTAGAATCAAGGGGTAACGACAATGGGCTTTTTGTCGTACACCCCAATTGATCCGCTCTACGGTAATATTCGCCAAAATATACGAAATTTTCTTTGTCACCGAATTAAGCGAACTGACATGAAACGTAAATTTGACATAGTCAATAAAAAACTATTGCGGATTTTTGTCGCTGAAAATAACCGCCCCGTTTCACGGGTTACAAACCAGCGATAGAGGCAGCCCGGAAGGACTGTACTCCTTAAAGTCTTTAAAGTCCTTAAATGTAGTATGATTTTCTGAAACGAGTTTACAAGCAAAGAAAACCTTATTTTCATCTTATTTAACAACAGAATAGCTTTAGTAGCCTCCGGAATACCCATCTTCTACCAACCTTATTTTAACTTTCATGGAAGTCTCAGTTCAAATCTACACCAAGTCCATACCAAGTCCATACCAAGTCCAAGTAAATTCGCTATCGGCGGCTTGTTTTTCTTTGATAAAATTCGTCAATAAATAAAAATAATGCCATAAAATTTAAGTTTATTGCATAAATAATGAATAAAAAATTTAAGCCGAATCATCAAAAAAGATGCAACATATAATTATTTGATAATTAAAGAATCAACAAGATTTTACGACAATATTATAGGGGTTAAAAAATGTTAAATAATGGATTAATTTGTAAAAATCAACACATATTTTTTTTAAATATATTTTTCTTATTAACTTTGCACTCATAAATTATAACACTAAGTGATATGAACTTGAAAGTTTTAGCATGTTTTTGTTTATCTATGATTTTATCCGGATGTTTTTTTAATAAAAAAATGGTTTCGGAAAAGACAGGATGGAAGTATAACGACCCTAAATATGGAGGGGTAGAATACGTTAAACCAAATAATGAAAGAACAGCCCCGGGTTTGGTTTTTATTCCGGGCGGAGCTTTTATAATGGGGCAAGTAGCAGATGATATTGCTCATGAATGGAACAACTCTCCAAGAAGAGTAACTTTGGATTCGTACTATATTGATGAAACCGAAGTAACTAATCAGCAATACAGAGACTACCTGTTTTGGTTGGGAAAAGTTTATACAAGCTATCCTAATGTTGTGAAAAATGCCACGCCCGATACTCTGGTGTGGAGAAGTCCGTTGGCATTTAACGAACCTTATGTTCAGGCGTATTTCCGCTATCCGTCGTATAACAATTATCCGGTAGTTGGCGTAACCTGGTTGCAGGCAAACGATTATTGTCTTTGGCGTACCAATAGAGTCAATGAAGCGGAACTTATAAAAAGAGGAATTATTACTGCCAATGTTGTAGATCAACAAGATGCTAATAACTTTGATACTGACGCTCTTCTTGCCGGTCAATATGAAGCCGAATACAATGAAAGAAAGCAACCTAAAGATATTGCAACAGGCGAAGCCCGCGGCGTAAAATTTGAAGACGGCATTTTATATCCTAAATATCGCCTCCCAACCGAAGCCGAATTTGAATATGCGGCAATAGCCATGATAGGTTCGACTTATGATGAGAGAGTTGTGGAAAGACGTTTATATGGCTGGAGCGGAACAAATGTCAGAGATGCAAGTAAAAAAAGAAGAGGACAAATGTTGGCAAATCACCAAAGAGGAAGAGGCGACTTGTCAGGCGTAGCAGGCAGCAAACAAAACGACGGATATGCCATTCCCGCAGAAGTTCGCTCGTTTCCGCCTAACGACTTTGGTTTATATGATATGGTTGGAAATGTGAACGAATGGGTAGCCGATATATACAGACAATTGTCTTTGGCAGAAGTTGATGAATTTAACCCGTTTAGAGGTAATGTGTTTATGGAGTTGGCAAAAGATGCCGAAGGTCAAATTATGGCAAAAGATTCTTTGGGAAGAATGAGATATGATACCGTTGGCGCTGTGGACAGATATAATTATAGAGTAGGGGACAACAGAAACTACAGAGATGGAGATGCAAGGTCTTCAATATTTTATACAAATGCGGAAGCTACACCCGACACAGTGGCAAACTCAAAATGGGTATATTATCAAGGTGACGCTCAACATAAAGGAATGATTACTTTGGTAAGCGATAAATCCAGAGTTTTCAAAGGAGGAAGTTTCTTAGACCGTCCTGAACGATTGCGCCCCGCTGTAAGAAGATTTTTAGATCAGGACAGAGCCGCAGTAGATATAGGCTTTCGTTGTGCGATGAGCAGTATGGGCGGAAAGGCTAAAATAGAAGGTAAAAAGAAGAAAAAATAAAATTATTTTTCAGCTGAAAGATAGAAATATAGATCAAATATTTAATATTAAATAAAATTAATATCAGTGATATTTTTGTTCGGTATTTTGTAGATAAATATAAAAATATTAATTTTGCGCCCTGAATTAAAAATTATAGTAGTAAAAAATGTGACCGGTTCATTAATTTTTAGCAAATTAAACATTAATGAAATGATTCGCAGAGTAATTAAAAAAGAATTATATTTAAATGAAAAAAAGTATTCATCCGTCGGATTATAGAGTAGTGGCATTTAAAGACATGTCAAATGAAGTAATGTTTTTAACGCGTTCAACCGTACAAACACGAGAAACAATCGAAATTGGAGGAATCGTATATCCATTATATAAATTGGAAATATCAAACACCTCTCATCCCTTTTATACAGGGAAAATGAAATTAGTAGATACGGCAGGTCGTGTCGATAAGTTTATGAATCGTTATAAAAAACATTTGGATTCAAAAAAATCATAACTGATTTTTTTGCAACAAGGGAATAGAAAATTTTCCGTTTTAATAAAATATCAAAATAGGCTTATATTATATGTTTGTAATATAAGCCTATATGTTGATTTACAGTTTGCAGACAAATTACAAATTTTGTTTATTATGAGATACTTAAAAAACCTCAAATTCAAAGTCTGCGAAGAATTAAAGGGTACCTCTAAAAAGTTTTGACGCTACGCATTTTCCTGCCCGACCATTTGTCATATACAGTTTATTCGGCATAAATTCAGCTAAATGTTGCGGTTCCAATATCTGTATTTTATCGTCAAAGCCAAATAATACGCAACAAAACTCATTGTTTACAGCCATTTCCATTGCAAATGCAATACTCCCGTTTCTTTTACGTTCAACTACTTGAAGGTAAATAATATTGAATGACGAGAGACTACGGCGTTTGTAAGTTCGGGTTTATTTGCTTTTACGCTTGTTACTCTCAATTTTTTTTTGAAGAAAATATATCAGTGTCGGAAGTTGTCAAAAAAGGGTAGTAACTTTGTGCCGGATTATTAATAATAAATTTTATATAAATACAATGATTAACAAGAATTTAAATGCACATAAAAATCTGGCGATTTTTACGATTCAGGGAAACGACCGTTTAAGCAGGAAGTACGTAACATTGGAAGAAGCTATGGATAAAAATCTGATAGTGTTGCACGAAACGGGAAATGTCGGTGAATTATCCATTGACAACAAATCCGAACATTATGTTTTTCTCCTGTCGGGCGATATTGTGAAAGGCGGACGGCAGGACCGCACTATTGCCGAAGATGTTATCCTGAAACCGGGCAGTGAGAATGTGCCGCTGAAGTCGTTTTGCGTGGAGCAAAGTCGCTGGCACAGGCGTGGACATGAGAGTGATACCGAATTTTCTACTTCCAAAAAGAGTTTGAGTAATAGACATTTGAAAATTGCGGCACGCGAAAAACAAAGTCAGCACGAAGTATGGGCAGAGGTTGCGAGTTATCAGGAATCCGTCAGTACCGTTATCGATTTCGATGTGAGGAGCAAGGATTCGGCGTCGAGCCTGCAACTCACGCTGGACAATGACGAACTCCAAAAAACCGTAAAGGAATATTTTGACGCCCTGCATCCTGCCTTTGACGGGAAAACCGATGCTGTGGGATTTGCATTTTGTATCAATGGCAAAATTTCGACAGTGGAAACTTTCGGAAGCGCGGAATTGTTCGGCAAATTGCAGGATAAACTTCTGGAATCGGCTGCGAGCGAGGCGGTTTTCAGCTTCAAGAGGGACTTGAATTTTGAGCATCCTACTGCCGACAATGTCGAGGAATTTATCATTGCAGCAAAAAAAGGCGAAATGAACGTGAAAAACACCGGTATCATCACTTTTGAAAAACGTTACAGAACAAGTAACAGCATCTTGTTCAAGACCTATCATTCGGAAGCCGGAACAGAAGAAAAAGTTCATTCTGTTGCCTATTCAACCGATGAAATCGACGTATCGGGTAATGACCGCAGAGATTACAACCATCGGAATTTCAGATATGGAGGGATAAATCGTAACCGGTAAATCTCGGCAAACACTGTAGAAAAGAGTTATGCAGAAAGACTGAGCGCTAAATGTTTATCTTTGTAAACTATTTTAATTGATGTAAACAAAAATGATTTTAAACATTAAATCTTTAAACAACAATCTGTTGGATATTTTATGTAAAAATCCGGATACCGATAATGGATTGTATTGTAAATCATTAAAAAACGGGCAGATTATCGGTAATGTTGTCGGGAGGAACGAGTACGAAGTCGTTTTTCAGGACAGACAGTACAGCTATTGTCCCGAAGACAGTAATTCGCTTGATTATCAAAGTTATTGTTCTCCGCTGGCAGTGTTGCATATCTGCAACGAATTGTTTTCTCATATCCTGAAAAGCCGGAAAGAATTTACCGAAAAGCCTATCAAATGGCTGGGCATTACGCAGGGAGAAGCCGACAATGCAATGTGTACCATCGAAATACCCTCGTTTTATATTGATTCCAACTGGTACAGAAACGGTAGATTCCTGCTGTCAAAATATTTTGAGGGAATCAAAGTCGAACGGCAATCGCACCGTATTTTTCGCCTGACTGTTACCGGCAAATCGGTATTCGACGCCTTCAATTTATTGGTTTTGACTGCCGTTTTTACCCATGTTACAAACGATTACAGGATGTTTGTCTATATTGATGACAATATGGCGCAAAAATTCGGACGGATACTTACCAACATTGAAAATGTACCCTATTTCGTTTTCTATCTGTATATTATGCGAGCGGTTAAATCGACGGGGCAGTTTGAAGGACTTAAACCCGTATTTGAAAACTATTTGGCAAATAACGGATTAAAGGCAAATTTGGTTATTGAAGGCACTTTACGACAACGGATAAATTTCATTACCAACCTGTTGGAGTTGAATATTCCTGTCCTGGACATCGGTTGCGGCGAACTGATATACTATAAAAAAATGATGGCGCGCGATTTTGCGGCTACTTATTATGCCGTCGATAAAAATACGGATATGGAACAACTTGCCGCTAACATATCGCGGCGTTACGAAGAGAATAATTTGTTTTTCTACAGTTCTTTGGAAGAATTTAATACCGATAATGCCGAAGAACAGGTGAACATTATTTTGACGGAGGTAATTGAACACAATTCCATGGACGAGGCGAAGGCATTGATAACAAAAGCGCTGTCGTACAACTTTAACAAGTTGATTATTACAACGCCCAACGTGGAATTTAATCCTTTCTACAGCATGGAAGACGCATTTCGGCACGAAGACCACTGCTTCGAACTGACGCGCGACGAATTTCGTTCGCTCATAACGAGCTGTATTGAAGGGAATAAGGTAAATGTCGAATATTTTTATCTGGGCGACAGTCTGAACGGGATTCAGCCCACACAAGGCTGTATAATATTTAATTACGAATTAAAAATTACAAATGACGAATGACGAATGACGAAACGTAAGTTCGACGTTGTCAATGATTTAATATGTTTATTAACAATGGTTCAGGTGAATAATACGTGTAAATATTTTTTGTGATTTATATAAGAAAACAAGTATGAAAAAAGATGATTTGAAAGGATTGAAAAATCGCATTGACTGGTTTTGCAAAAACCGGATAAACGCCTTTTCGCCAACCATATCTCCCGCGCCTAAATCGCCGGAACGCAATGAAATAGAAAGTATTGACGGCGCTATTCGTTATTTTTTCGCAAACGGTGTGCGGGAAATTGTGGCGCAACGAAAATACATGGGTTCGTATTGCGATATTTATTTGCACAAAAATCCGGAAGACACTTTCTTTGTGAGCCGTAACGGATATAAAATCAGTCATATCGACCTTAATGCGGCAAAGGAAAGCTGCGGCGAATTACACAAGCGTTTCGACTGGACAAATTTGGCGCTGGTCATCATCCAATCGGAAATGATGCCATGGAGTATTTTGGGTAAGGGGCTGATTGAAGACGAATTTATCGGGTACTTGAATGTACATCAAAATCATTGTAATTACCTGAAAGAATCGGATTTATATCGCAAAATAGCTTTGGTCAAAGAATCGCCGGCTTACAGGGAGTTTCAGTCTGACAAAACGACCCTGACCGATAAGGAATTATCCGAAAAATATCCGGTACACATCATTCGGCAGTATGAATCGCTGGCGGCTTTTCAGGTGTTGAATCAGGATGCCTGCGAAAAGGCTCTCCGAATTTACGAGCAGCAAATCAGCCATTTCGGGCGGGAAGGCGCTATTTGTTTCAAGGCTTTCAATATCCTGAAAAAGGTGTTTGACGACGGCAGCGAACAGTTTGTCAATGATAATCTTAGCTATAGCGAAGTGAACGACGACGAATTTCTGCATCTGGATATTAGTACCGAAGACGCTTTGGAGCAGGCTATTAATCGTGTTTACGAATGGTTTGATATTTTGTCGCAAAACATGGAGGAAGGCATTGTTATTAAGCCCCGCAGAGCGTTTATTCGCAATTTGCCTCCCGCGCTCAAGGTGAGGAATAACGATTATCTTACAATGATTTATGGAATTGATTTTCAGGAACGATACGACTATTACTTGAATAAACGAAGCATAAAAAACAAGCTGGAATGTTCGGTCAACGACTGGATGCTGAATTGGGAAATGCTGAAAATAAATTATAAAGACATACATCCGGAAAATTATCTGCTGAAAAACCTTATTTTCGACCGTATTATGGGCGAAAAAGCAGAAGAAACACTGGACATAAAATTATAATAATATGAATAAAAATCCACAGATATTACTGTTAATCGGCGCGCCGGGATCGGGCAAAAGCACTTTGGCCAAATATCTTATGCGGACGGAGGAAAACTGGATGCGCCTCAGCAGGGACGATTTCCGCATGATGAATTTCTCCGATTCGCTTTTGTCGAATCACAAAGAAATGCTGATTTCGGACATGCTTGATACGGCGGTAGAAACGTTGCTCCGCAAAAAATGCAATGTGCTGCTCGACGCCACCCATTGCCGAGCCGAATACCTGAATCATTATATCGAAAAGTTTAACACGATGGCTGACATATCGTTCAAACTTTTTGAATGTGATATCGACGAATTAACGGCGCGCTGCGAAAAACGATATGCGGAAACGGGACGATATGTTCCCCTGAACGTTATCAAGCGATTTGTCAATGATTTGGAGAACTTGAAGAAGACATTCGATTTTTCTCCCCGTCCTTTGGTACAGTCCGTATGTGTTGCAAAACAGCAGGATGCAAGCCTTCCGAAAGCAATTATTTGCGACCTGGACGGCACTTTGGCGCTGATCGGCAATCGCGACCCGTACAACGCTTCGCAAAGCGACAAAGACCATCTCAATGAATCGGTTGCCTGCGTGTTAAAAACCTTTGCCGCCAATGGTTACAATATTCTGCTGCTATCCGGACGGGAAGAAATTTTTCGCGAACCGACTCTGCGTTTTCTTACAAAATTTGCCGTCCCTTATCATCAGTTATGGATGCGCAAAGCGAAAGATTTTCGCAAAGACGCCGTGATTAAACGGGAGATTTTCGACCG
>JAISRS010000521.1 GCA_031273485.1 Prevotellaceae bacterium | reverse complement strand
ACATTCTCCGTCCATGTATGATACACGGTCCCGGAAATAAAGGCAATTTAAATTTACTTTATAATGTGGTTAAAAGACATATTCCTTATCCATTAGGACAATTTGACAATAAACGATCTTTTACTTCAATTGATAATTTAACACATATCATTCAAAACTTAGTAACTCAAAACATCGAATCAGGCATATATAATATTGCTGATGATCAGCCAATGTCCTCAAAACAACTTATTTCTATCATTTCGGAGGAATTGCATGTCAAAAAACAGATATGGAACACTCCAAGATTTTTAATTAATTTTTTTGCACGGCTTGGTGATACATGTCATTTACCATTTAATACTTTCCGTTTAAAAAAACTGACGGAAAATTACATTGTCGGCAATGAAAAAATCAAAAACCGTTTAAAAATCACGCAACTTCCTGTTTCGGCAGAAGAAGGATTACGAAAAACAATTAGATCATTTTCAAATAAATAAATCCATAGCATGTTCACCCATTTCAACCTTGAGCAATTCATTTCCGCTCACATAACGCATCGCAAAAGCAATCTTTTGGATGATGATTTCTCAAACAACGATGCGGAATTACACAAACAGATTGACGGCAAGTCGGCGCTGGTGATAGGTGGCGCCGGAACCATTGGTTCTTACTATATCAAGGCTTTACTGCGATTTAAGCCTGAGAGGTTATACGTGATAGATACAAACGAAAACGGATTGACGGAATTGGTCCGCGACCTGCGCAGTTCGGTCGGGTACAATATTCCCAAAGATTTTATTACCTATCCGGTAAATTTCAGCGACAGGGTTTTTGAAAAAATCTTCCACCAATTTGCTCCGTTTGATATTGTTGCAAATTTTGCAGCACATAAACATGTACGCAGCGAGAAAGATATTTTTTCGGTAGAAGCAATGATTCTCAACAATGTTCTGCGGGCGCGGCGGTTATTAAATTTATTGATGGAATTTCCTCCCGAACATTTCTTCTGTGTTTCGACCGATAAAGCCGCTAATCCGGTGAATATTATGGGCGCCAGTAAGAAACTTATGGAAGAACTCATTATGGCGTATTCGTCCGAAATTCCCATTACTACAGCCCGTTTTGCAAACGTTGCATTTTCTAACGGAAGTCTTCCCTTAGGTTTTCTGGAACGAATAAACAGACGTCAGCCGTTATCCTGTCCTCTTGGTATCAAGCGTTTTTTTGTGTCGCCGGCGGAATCCGGAGAAATCTGTCTGGCAGCTTCGGTATTGGGACAGTCGGGCGATATATTTTTCCCTAAATTGGATGAAAATAAAGACATGCTGGATTTCTCCGAAATAGCATTAACCTTACTGAACAGTCTGGGGCTTGAAGCCGACATTTGTAAAACGGAAGACGAAGCGCGCAAAAAAGCCTTAATGCTTGGAGATAAAATGACGTCATATCCTGTATATTTCTTTGAATCGGACACTTCCGGAGAAAAATCATTTGAGGAATTTTATACGAATAATGAAATTCTTGATTTAAATACATTTATAAATCTGGGAATTATCAAAAATGCTCCAAAGCGCAATATCTCTGAAATTGACTCTGTTTTCAGACGTCTGGAAACTCTCTTTTCATCGAGCACGGTAAGCAAAAGTTCAATTGTAGAAATCTTAAAGGGCTATCTGCCTAATTTTGAACATATAGAAAAAGGTAAACACTTAGATCAACGAATGTAACATGTACAATTTCATCAAACGTTTTTTGGATATTCTTTTCTCTTCCATAGCGCTACTTGTTTTACTTCCGATATTTATACCCATTGTAATCATTCTGTTACTGACGGGCGAACACGAAGTATTTTACTTTCAGAAAAGAATCGGACACAACAACAGATATTTCCATATTTGGAAATTTGCAACCATGTTAAAAAACAGTCCGAACATTGGAACAGGCTATATCACAACCCGCAATGACCCGCGAGTATTACCATTCGGGCAATTTCTAAGGAAAACAAAACTGAACGAATTGCCTCAACTGATTAATATTCTGAAAGGCGACATGAGTATTATAGGTCCCCGTCCCATGGTTGATAAAACATTTGAAGCCTTTCCCGAAAGCATCAGATACGAAATATACAGTTCACGTCCCGGACTTTCGGGAATTGGGTCTGTTATTTTCCGCGACGAAGAGGAATATGTTTCACGTGCTGTAAATTACACCGAATTTTATAACCAAATCATCCAGCCGTACAAGGCGGAATTGGAATTATGGTACGGTAAAAATAAAAATCTGACTATTGATTTTAAGATCATATTCCTTACGGTATGGGCAATATTATCTCCTAAAAATCAGTCGGTGTACAAGCTGTTTAAAAATCTTCCGTATTGTGATTTGGAACAGGCATTAGTTAATTTTAATAACGCAAACAGTTAAACGCTAATTCACAAATCCCCCCAAAAGACGACATAGTTTACCTTTCGGAATAACATCCCGCAAGATAAATCGAAAAACACCCCGACAAACAGTTACACATTGTTTATCGGGGTATTTTTATATCTTTTGTATTTCGATAAATGATTTATTTTGGCAGAGACTGTTAGTGGTTAGTGATTATGTATCAGATATCCGAAATCCGTCGCAGATGTGGCAGGGCATCCCTCAAAAACTCCGATTTAGTTTCGGATTTGTCCGTTTCCTGTGATAATATATTTGTAACTTGTTAATTCGGAGAGCGCCATAGGACCTCGTGCGTGCATTTTCTGTGTGCTTATTCCTATTTCGGCTCCCAAGCCAAACTGAGCGCCGTCGGTAAATGCCGTTGAAACATTGACATAGACACATGCCGCATCTGTTGTTTTGACATACAGTTCTGCGGCTGCGTCGTCCTCTGTGATAATGGTTTCGCTATGTTTCGACGAATATTTTGCAACATGTTCCATCGCTTCCTCTATCGTGTCAACTGTTTTGACAGACATTTTGTAATCAAGAAATTCCGTACCGAAACTTTCCTCAGCGGCATGTTCGAGCAAATTTGCAGGATACGTTTTTTTTAGGGCTTTCCAGGCTCGCCGGTCGGCGTATATTATCACGTTTTTTTCGGCGAGTTTTTTGCACAGTTCGGGAAGACTGTCCAAACGTTCCGAATGTATAATTAACGTATCTAAAGCGTTACATACGCTTACACGACGGGTTTTAGCGTTGAAGATTATCGACGCTCCTTTGGTTACATCGCCGCTGCGGTCGAAATAAGTATGGCAAATCCCCGCTCCGGTTTCTATTACGGGGACGCGTGAGTTTTCTCTTACAAAATTTATTAATGATGAGCTTCCGCGCGGTATTATCAAATCAACATAATCTTTGGCGTTAAGTAATTCGGCTGTAGCCGTTCTGTCGGCAGGAAGCAAAGTCGCCACATCGGGATTAACGCCGTATTTTTTGAGCGTCTGACGAATCAGTTCCACAATTACTTCATTGGAAAAACGGGCGTCGCTGCCACCTTTCAGTACCACGGCGTTATTGCTTTTGAAACAAAGTCCGAATACGTCAAAACTAACGTTCGGACGTGCCTCGTATATCACGCCGATAACCCCGAACGGCACTCTGATTTTCGTTATTTTCATACCGTTGGGACGTATCGTTTCACTCAGTATTTCTCCCACAGGCGAAGGCAACGAGGCAACATTGCGTAAATCGGCGGCAATGGCAAATATCCTTTCTTTTGTCAGCATCAATCTGTCCAACATCGGATTGGAAGGCTCCATACGTTCCAAATCCATCCGGTTAGCTTCCAAAATAATCTTATATTGCAGTTCGGTTTCATCGGCGATTTTCAGCAATATATCATCAATAACGGATTTATCTGATAAACCGAGTTCTCTGCCTGCTATAACTGCTCTTTCAAAAATATTTTTCAAATTCATCGCTACAGAAATTTATATTTGGCAAGGTATTCGCGTGTTCTTTGAATACTTTCCGCTCTCCGTTCCCGTTTCTTCGTCACTTATCTGACTTTCCCGAATTATCATCTGTTCCCAGCTTTTGTAAAAATCCCGTGCCGCTTTGCCTCGCAAAACAGGCGCACGCTTTATTGGTAATGCCATATAAACTATTTTTAATATTACGGCGCAAAGATAATTAACAATTACGAATTAACAATTAACAATTACGAATTAGTAATTAATTCGTAATTGTTAATTAATTCAGATACATATAATCGTAATGAATCAGGGCTTTGCCGCCTTTTTTTCCTGTCATTTGTCGGGCTTTGTCGGCGGAAACGGTTACGCGTCCCACCCCGATACTTTCTCCGGAGGGCGCAATGATCTGTACTATATCATCTTTTTCAAAATTTCCTTCCACCGTTTCGACTCCTACCGGCAGCAAACTTGTTGCTTTGGGTTGTATCAGCGCTTGATAAGCCCCTTGGTTTATGCGTATAACGCCTTTGGCAAAACCGTCGCTGTGGGCTATCCATTTTTTTACTCCCGACACAGGACGGGGCGATGGCACAAAGCGGGTGCAAATCACGTCGGAGATGGGATTTAAGACCAAGTCGGCAAGTATATTTTCGCGTTTGCCGTTGGCTATTATCACCTCAATGCCTTCGTCGGCGACTTTGCGTGCAATGCGGGTTTTGGTAATCATTCCTCCTCTTCCGAAATGCGATTTTTCGTTGCATATATAATTGGAAATGTCAGTGTTTTTTGAATTGATTTCACGTAGAACTTCAACATTTTCGGCGCAGGGGTTACCGTTGTAGATGCCGTCAATGTTGCTTAAAATGATAAGGACATCGACATTCATCATGGCTGCCACCATTCCCGAAAGTTCGTCGTTATCGGTAAACATCAGTTCCGTGACGGAGATCGTATCGTTTTCGTTCACAATGGGTATAACATTGTTATTCAGCATGGTTTCCATGCAATTTTTTTGATTCAGATAATGATTGCGACTCGACAGGCTTTCTTTTGTGGTGAGCACCTGACCGCAGTCGATTTCCCAGCTGCGGAAGAGATTGTAGTAAGTGTTAATGAGTTTGGCTTGTCCTACAGCCGAAAACAGTTGTCGTGCAGACACCGGATCAAGTTTTCGCAGCGGCGTCCGCGCTCCGAGTTCGCCGCGTCCCGAAGCCACTGCTCCCGACGAAACAACGATAATTTCTATTCCCCTACGAAACAAATCCGCAATCTGGTTGGTGAGCGAGGATATGCGCCCTGCGTCGAGCGTGCCATCGGCGCAGGTGAGTACGTTGCTGCCGATTTTTATTACTATTCGTTTGTATTTTACTTTTTCTTTTGTTGCCATCGGTTATTTCGTTGCCAGCAAACCATCTATCACAGCCTGAGAGAATCCTCCGTTCTCCATTTTTTCAAGTCCTTTGAGGGTTACGCCTCCGGGGGTTGTTACTTTGTTGATTTCCGTTTGCGGATAATCTCCGTTGGTTTCCAGAAGCGCCAGAGCGCCTTCGACGGTTTTCATAACGATGTGAAATGCTTTATTTTTGTCAATTCCAAGCGCTTCGCCGCCGCGCATCGACGCGTCGATATACCGCAGGGCGTATGCAATGCCGGCGGAAGCAAGGGCTGTACATGCCGTCATTTCGTGTTCTTCGACATAGAATATTTCGCCAAGCGCGTCAAAAAGCGCATGTATTTGTGCATCGTGTTTTGCCGATGTATTTTGTTTGGCGACAAAATTAACGCTTTTGCCCAATGAAATTGCGGTGTTTGGTATGATGCGGTAAATTTCCGTCTGTCCTTTGTTTTCTACCGACAGGTATTGTGCAAGTTGGGCGAAGGTAATTCCTGCCGCAATCGACACAATCGCCTGTTCGCTGCGGTTGATTACTCCTGAAATTTCATTCATGACTTCTTCCACAAGCCAGGGTTTTACGGCAACGATAATCAAATCGGTTCCTTCGACCGCTTTGACGTTATCAACCGCGTGATTTACATTGATATTTTCCCGTATAAATCGTTCGGCAAAATTTGGACGGGGATCGGACACCGTAATATCACAAGCGTTTATAATCCCTTTTTTCACTGCGCCTTCAACTATAGCTCCTCCAATGTTTCCAGCGCCAATAACAGTAATTTTCATATTTCTTGATTAGAATCTGTTTATAAAATCGTGCAAAAGTAGTAATAATTTTTATTTGC
>JAISRS010000477.1 GCA_031273485.1 Prevotellaceae bacterium | reverse complement strand
ACTTCTAAAAACTGCTTTTTCTGCGTTCGACTTCAATTTTTAAATCCTCATTTACAATTGGTAAACTCCGGTTTAAAAATCTCGTCTGCCTTGAAAAATCAAGTTTTTAGAAGTTCCCTAAAGGAATTTCTTCGGCTGCGCCTGCCAATGACATCTGCGTAGCCGTCATTGCGACGGCGAGGAAGAACTGGAAGCAATCCAGAAACAGACTTAGTCTATGCTTTGTTTTTCTGGATTGCTTCGACTTGCGCCTGCCAATGACGACAAGACGAATGAAGAGAACGTAATGGCTAAATCTTATTTTGAGGTGCTATGGATGGAGTTCCCTTCGTTCGGCGTAGCGATAGCCCGAAGGGCTGCTTGGCGACCTTTTCGTTCGGCGCAGCTGTCATTGCTACGGTGCAGCCAGAAATAATAGCACCTCAAATAAGATTTAGCCATTTAATCCCGTTTTCTGTTATTCATTAAGCATTTCTCCCCGGCTATTGTATATTTTCGATTCAAGATAACTAAGATTAGTATCGGCTTTGATTTTTATAAAGCATCGGTATTGGTACGACCATTTCAGTCTCAGCGAAGGGAATCCTTTTACCAGATATGCAGCCACATACGGATGTAGCGCTACTGTCAGAATTTTATCTTCGGATTTATTTGCAAAATATGCAATTTGGCTGCGCAACTGATTGTCGAACACCACACTTGGGGCAATATGCCCTGATCCGTGGCAAGTGGGGCAGGTTTCATCGTTTTTTATATGGATTTCGGGACGTACCCGTTGCCTTGTTATTTGCAACAGTCCGAATTTTGTGAGCGGCAAAATATTGTGTTTTGCTCTGTCGTTTTCCATTAAACGTTGCATTTTATTGTACAGCATTGATTTATTTTCAGCGTCGTGCATATCAATAAAATCAACTATAATGATACCTCCCAGGTCTCGTACTCTGAGTTGGCGGGCTATTTCTTCTGCTGCCAGAAGGTTTACTTCTAATGCGTGAGTTTCCTGGCTGTTGCCGGATTTCATTCTGATGCCGCTGTTCACATCAATAACATGCAGCGCTTCGGTATGTTCAATTATCATGTATGCTCCTGTTTTTAAGGATACAACACGCCCAAAAAGTCCCTTAATTTGCTTTGATATTCCATATTGTTCAAAAATAGGAATTTTTCCTCTATATAATTTTACTATTTTCTCTTTTTCGGGTTCTATATTTATTATAAAATCTCTGATTTCGTCATAAACAACTTGGTCATTAACATAAATATTGTTGAAAGAGCCGTTTAACATATCTCTCAATATAGCCGACGTGCGGTTTATTTCTCTAATCAACAGTTCAGGTTTTCTGAATGTTCTCAGCTTGTTGCAACATTCGTCCCATCGTTTTATCAACGACAACAGTTCATCCTTTAATATTTCT
The DNA here is from genome assembly GCA_031273485.1 of Prevotellaceae bacterium. Classification (GTDB taxonomy): domain Bacteria; phylum Bacteroidota; class Bacteroidia; order Bacteroidales; family UBA932; genus JAIRLF01. The sequence goes on along the minus strand of JAISRS010000477.1, from coordinate 1,132 downwards.
CCTTTTTTCCCTTCTGCGGCAGTTCTAAGAATAACTCCATAATTAGGCGGAAGCACACTTTTGACCAATCGTCTTAACCGTTTTTTTTCTTCGTTTGACGATATTTTTTGAGAAATTGATATTTTATCGGAAAAGGGGATAAGAACCAGGTTTCTTCCTGCTATGGACATTTCGGAAGTAAGTCTTGGTCCCTTTGTGGAAATAGCCTCTTTAACAATTTGTACCATTATTGGTTGTCCTACTTTCAGGAAGGATGTTATTTTTCCTTCTTTTTCGATCGGTGCAACCATTTTAGCTTTTATAAAAGGTAACTTTTTAGAGTTTGAAGTATTATAAAGAACATAATTATTCAGTGATTGGAAATGGTATCCCAAGTCCAAGTAATGAATAAATGCATCTTTCTCATGCCCAATATCAACAAATGCGGCATTTAATGAGGGCATAATCTTCTTAACCTTTCCCAAATAGATGTCGGCAACCGAAAATTCTTCATTGCTTGTATCTCTATTCAGTTCGATTATTTTTTTGTTTTCAAGTAATGCAATCGAAATACCGGAGGAAGCTACATCTACAACTAACTCCCTGTTTATCATAATATAATGTTTTAAATTTTTGTTTTATAGAAATAGAATACAAAAACCTAAAGACCATTTAACTAGTCTTTAGGTTTAATTAATTCTCATTAGCTTAATAGTAGAGACTACTTTCTTTTTTTATGGCGATTTTTACGTAAGCGTTTTTTGCGCTTATGAGTTGCCATTTTATGTCTCTTACGTTTTTTCCCACTCGGCATAAGGCTTATTTTTTAACATTAGTTTTTACCTTAGACACGAATACCTTTGCAGGTTTGAATGCGGGAATAAAATGTTCCGGAATAATGATTGTTGTATTTTTGGAAATGTTACGAGCGGTTTTTTGGGCTCTTTTTTTAACGATAAAACTGCCAAATCCGCGTAAATACACATTGTCATTTTTTCCTAAAGAAGTTTTTACTGCTTCCATAAAAGCTTCAACAGTTTTTTGAACTGTTACTTTCTCTACTCCTGTGCTTTTGGAGACTTCGTTTACAATGTCTGCTTTTGTCATAATAATAAATTTATAAATTTATAAATACTAAAATATTAGTTAAACA
>JAISRS010000411.1 GCA_031273485.1 Prevotellaceae bacterium | reverse complement strand
AAGGCGAAATCAAATACTAAACTAAACTGTGCGAATTTATAAACGGAAGTATTTATTGAATATTTATTTTAAAACAAAATTTAAATTTTATATATTATGGATGATTTAACAAAGACATTGTCGAAAATCACAAAAGACAGGCATCGGACAAATATTTTGAGGGGATACGAACAACAAACGCTTGCACGGCTTGTGCAATGTATTCCTTCGTGGTTAAGTTCCGATGCGCTGACTGTTATCGGATTAATGGGCAGCGTTATTATTGCGGCAAGTTTTGTGCTTGCCGTGTATGTGGACAGGAATTTGCTGTTGTTTGGCATTTTTGGTTTTTGCGTCAATTGGTTTGGCGATTCATTGGACGGACGCCTGGCTTATTACCGCAACAAACCGCGCAAATGGTACGGTTTTTCGCTTGATTACTGCACCGACTGGCTCTCAATTGTATTTATCGGTCTGGGCTATATTGTTTATGTGGGCAATCACTGGGAATTATGGGGATTCATCTTTGTGGTACTTTACGGATGGTCGATGATGATAGCCCTGTTGCGATATAAAATTACCGGTACATATATAATTGATTCGGGATTGCTTGGTCCCACCGAAGTCCGCATTATCATTTCGCTTATCCTTGCCCTCGAAGTTGTTGTGAAAGGGTCTATTATGTATTCTACCATTGTTGCCTGCGTGGTACTGTTTATTTTTAATGTAATAGATTTTGTTAAACTGCTGAAAACGGCAAATCTGAAAGATACGGCGGAAAAATCGACAAAAGCCAACGAGGAAACTCATGCTTAAACAACTGCTTGTTTTCGTCAAAGCGCAGCTGTCGGCATTCGTGGGGGGAATGTGTGATTATGGAATCATGATTCTCCTTACCGAATGTGCGCAGATACATTATACAGCGTCAATAGCAGTGAGTTGTATTTTGGGCGCAGTGGTCAATTTTTCGCTGAATAAGACTTGGTCTTTTTATTCCCGCAACACAGCCTACAAATTCTCCGGCACACAACAACTCATACGATTCTCCTTTGTGGTAACAAGCAGCATTCTGCTCAAAATTGCAGGAACCTACATGTTTACCACATACGTCGGGATAGATTATAAAATCAGCCGCCTCATAACGGATATTTTAGTGTCGCTATGCTATAATTATGTATTGCAACGATTTTGGGTCTTTATAAAAACCAAAAACAGCGAACGGTAAACGAAGAATTGCAGCTTCTAATGTTTTCCCTCTTAAAGATATGCTAATTCCGGAAAAAGTGTTAATTTGGGCTAAATCTTTTTTCGAGGCGCTATGGATGGAGGCGACCGACTGTGTACCCTTCGTTCGGCGAGCGTCATTGCGACAGCGCAAGCCGAAGTAATCCGGAAATAGACTTAGTAGATGCTTTTCTTTTCTGGATTGCTTCGGCTTACGCCTGCCAATGACGGCTACTCCCTTGAAGTGGGCGGAGGCTGGTGACCAAAAGAAATTCGTGGAGAGGTTACGGATTTAACGGGATGTGAAATGTTTGTTCAAGAGATTTGCCATGAAGGTTTTCACATTTTCTTTGTCATCGGGAGCAGGCGACCATGTTGCGATGTTCTCCGGGGTTAAAGGCGCATAAGGACCTTTTTTTACTTCATAAACAACAGTTCCTGTTTCCAGAACAACAAGAGAATGCCATACTCCTGCTTCTATTTCCATACCGTAAACCTCTTTTTGGGGAGATATTTCCGTCGAAGAAGTCACATTTCCGTTTTCGTCGAAGAGAAAAACTGCAACGCTACCTCTCAAGACTAAGAAAATTTCTTCCTTATCGGGATTCAGATGTCTGTGCGGAGGGAAAAAACTTTCCGGTTCCATTGCATTTAATAACCTGTTTAAAGGGTCGTCCAATGACTGATGAAAGTTATAATTCATCCTCAATCGAGGATTTTTAACAGCCTGACCCGATACGAAATCGAGTAAAAATTTATCTATTAACTTCATTATTTTTAGTATATTTATTAATGCTAAATAACAAGCCGCAAAGATACTCAAAAATATTTTTTTCAAAATAAATTTGTCGATATAAAAAAAAGTAATACCTTTGCCGCCGCAATTGAATAACGCAATGGAATAAATTGAACAGTTGCACAAAAGAAAAAAGGCCCGTTCGTCTAGGGGCTAGGACGCAAGGTTTTCATCCTTGAAACAGGGGTTCGATTCCCCTACGGGCTACTAAAATTTATAGAATGTATTATGGCAAATCATAAATCTGCAAAAAAAAGAAACCGGCAAAATATTGTACGCCGGTTGCATAACAGGTACTACGCTAAAACAACAAGAAATGCGATTCGTGCATTGAGACACACAACAGAAAAAGAAGCAGCAACGGAACTGCTTCCGAAAGTGTTTTCGATGTTGGATAAACTGGCAAAAATCAAGGTTATCCACAAAAATAAAGCAGCAAATCTGAAAAGTGGTTTGGCATTACGTGTTAATCAATTAGCATAAAAGTTATTTAGAATAGCTTTATAATGTTTTTCGTTCATCTTGAAACGGCCGTTACACCCTGTAGCGGCTGTTTTTTTAAGGTGGAGGAAGGCTAACGGTTATACACAAATTTCTGTTCTCCCCTCAGTAGCCAAACACATCCTTTTTGATTCCGGTTTGTCCGGTTCAAGTAAGCCGGAATAACCAAGCTGTGATATGTTTGTGAACAAAAACACCCTGACAGGGATCAAAACTCTTGTCAGGGTGTTTACAGTTCTTTTGCTTTTTATCCTTTAGTCCTTGTCGCTGTTGGAATTTAGCATAAAATTCAGGAAGTCGTTTGTTTTAACGTTTGGAGAGTTTTTCGCTGCGGGATGCTGCATTTTTTTTACAAAATTTGCAATGTTTTTTCCTATTTCTTTATCTCTTGATGCTTTTTTCAAGAGTATATCCGCTTTTTTCAGGTCTTTTGCAACGCCCCAGCCGTTGTAATAGAAAGTTCCCAAAATCAATTGACTTACCGCATGACCCTGTATGGCTGCTTTTCGATACCATTTTGCGGCTTCGGCATAGTTTTCAGTAACATCTTCGCCAATTCGATATATCTCAGCCAATTGATATTGAGCTTCGACGTCTCCCTGTTCGGCTGCCTTTTGCAACCATTTTATCCCCTCGGCTACATTTTTCTCCGTATCTGTGCCAGTCTTATACAAGATTCCCAAATTACACTGGGCATCTACATTTCCCTGTTCGGCTGCCTTTTGCCACCATTTCACGGCTTCGGCTACATCTCTGGTAACGCCCTTGCCTTCAAAGTAACGATAGGCTAAATTATTTTGAGCTAAGGCATATCCCTGTTCGGCTGCCTTTCGCCACCATTTAACGGCTTCGACCACATCCATAGGAACGCCTTCACCGGTGTAATAGAGAGTACCTGCAATATATTGGGCAACTGCATGTCCCTGTTCGGCTGCTTTTAGATACCATTTCATGGCTTCGGCTTTATTTTTTGCAACGCCTTTGCCATCCTCATACATTAGCCCTAAATTATAGGGGGCATTTACCTCTCCCTGTTCGGCTGCTTTTAGATACCATTTCATAGCTTCGGTATAGTTTCTGGGAACGCCCTCGCCGTTGCAATACATGGAACCTAAAATATTTTGGGCATTTGCATTTCCCTGTTCGGCTGCCTTTCGCCACCATTTCACGGCTTTGAGCACATCTCTGGGAACGCCTTCGCCACAGTAATAGCAGTTGCCTAAATTACGTTGGGCGCTTCTATCTCCCTGTTCGGCTGCTTTTCGATACCATTTCACAGCTTCAGCCATATTTTTGGTAACTTCTTTGCCGCTATGGTATATCAGCCCCAAAGAATTTTGGGCGTCGGCGTACTCCTGTTCGGCTGATTTCCGGAACCATTCCATTGCCTTGTCAATATCTTTAACAACGCCTTTGCCCTCATAATACATCCATCCCAGCTGGCATTGTGCCGCTGCATCTCCCTGCTCTGCACTGTACAGGCAGGATACAAATTTTTCCTGTTCTGTCATTTTATTTAAGTTTTATTTAATTCTTTAAATTGACTGCAAAGCTAAAACTTTTTTTCGTTTAGTGAAAACTTTTTTTAAGGAACGTCTTAAACGGTGAACGATGAACGTTTTTTATAATTATGACTTCTACCTTCGTCGTTACCCGACACTGCGGAGGAGAGATGGTTTTTTGTCGACCACCGGTTACACACCTGCGCAAGCGGACGCAGAGAATTACAGGTTGGAAGGAAGAACTGAAACGACATATTTCAAAGTTAAAGGGAGCAGAGGTACGCCTGTCCCTGCGTATTCGCAATTATGTTAACCCTGCCGATTGAAGAACGATTTCTTTATCATCAAAATGATGTTTCACTCCTTCTATTTCCTGATAATTTTCGTGTCCTTTGCCTGCAATCAGCACAATATCTCCTTTTGAAGCCAGCATCAGCGCTGTTTTTATTGCTTCTTTTCGGTTCACTATGCACAAGGTTTGCGACAGTTGCACAGAATCCAGACCTGTTTTCATATCTTCAATAATAGCTTCGGGCTGTTCAAATCGGGGATTGTCGGAAGTCAGAATCAGTTTGTCGCTGTTTTTGAGTCCGATACGAGCCATTTCGGGGCGTTTGGTTTTGTCCCTGTTGCCTCCGCATCCAACGACGGTAATCAATTTACCTTTGCCCGAAATTCTGACTTCGTTTATTGTTTTAAGAACATTTTCGAGAGCGTCGGGAGTGTGGGCATAATCTATTATGGCAGTGATTCCTGTTGAGAGATTGAGGCTTTCGAATCGTCCCGAAACAGGAAGCATTTTGCTTAGTTCGGTCAGGATTTCCGTTTTGTCTGCGCCCAGAAGGTTTGCCGCTGCAAAAACGGCAAGCAGGTTATATGCATTAAATCTCCCCACAAATCTCACCCATACTTCCATTCCGTTTATGTTTAACAACATTCCTTCAAACGAATGTTCCACAATGCGACACATAAAGTCGGCGGGCGACGACAGGGCGTAAGTGTTCACGGCGGCTTTTGTGTTTTGTACCATGATTTTACCATTCCTGTCATCGACATTTATCAGTGCAAACGCATCGGAATTTAACGAATCGAAAAATCCTTTCTTTGCTTTGATATACTCGTCAAAAGTCTTATGATAGTCCAAATGGTCGTGGGTGATGTTTGAGAATATCGCTCCCTTGAAATTCAATCCGGCGATTCTGCCCTGAACAACCGAATGTGAGCTGACTTCCATAAAACAATAGTCGCAGCCACATTCCGTCATTTCAGCCAATAATTTATTTATCATCAGTGCGTCGGGAGTTGTGTGGGTTGCTTCCCTTTGGTCGTTGTCCACATATACGGCTATTGTGGAGAGCAAACCGACCTTATATCCCAGGTTTTTAAATATCCGGTAGAGCAAAGTTGCAGTGGTTGTTTTGCCGTTTGTGCCTGTGACGCCTACTAATTTCAACTTACGGGAAGGTTCTCCGTAAAATGCCGACGCAATTTCGCCCAATGCTTTAGCCGACGATTCAACTTGCAGATAGCAGACGTTTGTATTCGGTTCGGGCGGTAATTGTTCGCAGATAACGGCTTTTGCTCCGTTTTGAATTGCTTGACCGATAAAATTGTGACCGTCCGCTTTTTCGCCCGGAACGGCAAAAAACAGGGTGTTCTCCGCAACCTTTCTCGAATCGAAACTCAGCGCGGCGACTTCAATCTCGCTGTCGCCCCTGATTGCGATAACATTTATTTTATCCGATAATTGACTTAATTTCATAGATTACGGCACTTCAACGGCATTTAATATCGAAGTAATGATGTCCACGCTTGTAACATTTTCCGCTTCGGCTTCATACGTAAGTCCTATACGGTGCCGCAGCACGTCGTAGCAAACGGCGCGAACGTCTTCCGGTATCACATAACCTCTGCGTTTGATAAATGCGTAGGCTTTGGAAGCTATTGCCAAACTGATGCTTGCACGCGGAGAGGCTCCGTAGGAAATAAGAGGAGCAAGACTGTTCAGGCGATATTCCGCCGGAGTGCGTGTTGCAAATACAATATCAACAATATAGCGTTCTATTTTTTCGTCCATATATACCTCTCTAACGATGTTGCGGGCGCGGATAATCTGTTCGGGAGCCACCACCGGTTGCGGTTGTACGGCGCTGTCGGTGATATTTTGACGGATGATTTTCATTTCCTCCGCTTTTTCGGGATACGAAACCACAACTTTGAGCATAAACCTGTCCACCTGCGCTTCGGGCAGAGGATATGTGCCTTCCTGTTCTATTGGATTTTGCGTTGCCATTACCAGAAAGGGGTCGGGCAATTTGTAGGTATTGTCGCCGATTGTAACCTGACGTTCCTGCATGGCTTCGAGCAAGGCGCTTTGCACTTTTGCGGGAGAGCGGTTGATTTCGTCAGCCAGCACAAAATTTGCAAATATGGGACCTTGTCGCACCGAAAAACTTTCCGTTCTTTGGCTGTAAATCAGCGTACCCACAAGGTCGGCAGGCAGAAGGTCGGGCGTGAACTGCACTCTGCTGAACTTGGCGTTGATGGTTCTGGACAGCGTTGTAATAGCCAGTGTTTTTGCTAAGCCCGGCACCCCTTCCAGCAGTATATGCCCGTTGGACAACATGCCGATAAGAAGGCTTTCCGAAAGATGTTTCTGCCCAACAATAACTTTACTCATTTCGAGATTTATCATCTCAACAAAAGAACTTTCCTGTTGAATTTTTTCATTTAGTTCTCTGATATTTACTATTTCATTCATCACTTTTGCTTTTAAAGTAGTTTTAATATTTAGGCTGCGAAGGTATAAAAATTATTTATTTGTTATTCATACTTCCCTGCAATTGCAGCCGGCAAATATGTCTCAACGAATCCCTGCGCCTGTACGAATGTATTTATAATAAATATATTAACCGCAACAATAAAGATGATATTATAATGATTTATTTCTTGTATGAGAGATTGATTCAGGCACATAAAAGACGACTTTCGAGGCTGTAAAAAGCGAAAAAAACGATGAACTATGAACGAATGGGCGATGAACGAATGGGCGACCCTCTAACAGGGTTTAAAACGGAAGGAAACTTCTAATAGAATAATTCAAGGACTTCAATCCCTAAGCCGGACAAGCCGGAACCAAAAAGGGTAACAACAATCTTAATATCAGACCTCCTGACTTGGCACAGATTATACTGTCGTGATTTTAAAGTTCAGGATTAAAGAAGTGCCTGAATATACGGTTTTAGTCAGATTAATAAAATCGATAACATTTTTCACAGCCTCATTACTGCGTTGATTAGCCAAAGGATAAAGAGTTACACAAAGTTGACTGTTTTGATAATCCGGAAACAAATCAACAGTTTGATTGGTAATAGCTTTTACCAAGGCTCTGATTTCGTCTTCCGAACGTTTGTAATGAGGAGCCAACAGGTTTGCAAAAGTTGTTTCCGCCCGCAAACAAATCATTTTAATGATGTTCTGTAAATGTTTACTTTCCTGATTGAGTTTATTATATCGAACCTCTTCCGGCATTTGAGCGATCGTAATTTTATAGGGAATCTTTTTACGTTGAGCGATAAGCTCGTCGATTTTTGACTGTATTTGTGTAATTTCTTCGTTGAGTTTCAATTCTTTATTCAGGTAAATCTTTTTCTCTTTGTCGAACCGGTCGGTGTCCGCAGGATTACTCTGTTCCAGTTCGTATAAACCGGCTTTGCGGCGGGAGAGTTTTTCACGCTCTTTTCTCAGTGAGGATGTAATATTAGTGTATTCACGGTTGACGACTTCTACCGTTGTGCTGTTTCCCATGGATGTATCTACCGCTGTTTCTTCAAATACGCTTTCCGCCCATTGTTCCTTGACATTTTTGCGGTAGGTGAGGATAGCTATGCGGTATGTATCCCATAAACGTTTGAAAAATGCGGGACTGTATGCCTCTCTGTCAAAAACAGGAGTGAAACGGGGGTAATTTGTGTTCTTTGCCATCAATGCCGCTTGCCGTGCGCTGATTTTGTGCAGTTTGATTAACTGTGGGATGATCTCCTCTTCAAGCATTTCCATCATCTTTTCATTCACCCGGGCGGTGATGAAAAAGAAGGGATTGCCGCTGACGGAGTTCACCCAAAATTCCATCATTCCGGGTAAACACAGGCGTTGACGGCTTACATGCTTTTTACCCAAATTAGCTAAATATCCGTGATATACCTGTACATGACCGTCTATGTAATACAACTCCGGTTTATCTTCTTTTATCCGGTCTCCGGAAAGGGACGCTCCCCAGTCGGAAGACTTCTTCTGTTGGGTCAGCTCTTTGATTAATCCCCTGAGTTTCTTTGTCTCCGGAATACGGTCATAGCCAATAAGTTTTCCTAACTCACCCGGATTTATCATTTTGGTTTGTTCCATGCTTTTGATGCGAAGTAAAACAAGAAACGCATATAAAATGATAAAGGAATCAAAATCGTAGTAACCTTCACGTTCCGTGTAGTGATT
>JAISRS010000176.1 GCA_031273485.1 Prevotellaceae bacterium | reverse complement strand
AACCGATTTTTTCGATATCCGCAAATAATCCGAACCATGATTAAAGGATTTTCATGGATTTTTTACAGGATTAACAAGATTTTCAGGACTGACAAGATTTTCAGGATTGACAATTGCGTAGATTCGTAAAAATCCGCAGGATTGAAATTCGTGTATTTCGTGTATTTCGTGTAATTCGTGGATAAAAAAAATTCGTGGCAATTCGTAAAAATCCGCAGGATTTTAAATTCGTGGTAATTCGTTTATTTCGGCGACAAAAAAATTCGTGCAATTCGTAAAAATCCGCAGGATAAAAATTCGTGCAATTCGTGTAATTCGTGGATAAAAAAAATCGTGGCAATTCGTAAAAATCCGCAGGATTTTAAATTCGTGGTAATTCGTTTATTTCGGTGACAAAAAAATTCGTGACAATTCGTAAAAATCCGCAGGATTTTAAATTCGTGCAATTCGTGTAATTCGTGGATAAAAAATTCGTGGATAAAAAAATCGTAGTAATTCGTGGAGATAAGGACGCCGAAGAAGCAATTTTAGAGGTTATTGTTAGATTAAAAAGAAGAGAGTAGTTTCTTTACAGGGGCAGCATTTTTTCATTGTCGGGAAACCGGCAAATGACTGTTAAAATCCTATGGCTTTCGGAACACATAAGCAGGTAATTATCGAGCAATGTTCCGTATCGCTCACAGGGCACCGGCAACGGGCGCAGGCATATTGTACAACCATAATGCTGACTGTAAAAAGACGAGGGTGGGCAGCGGGAATTTTATTTAATCTCAAAACACAATACACAAATGAAGAACAGATTTTTTACAAATCACAGGAATTTAAAAGATTCTTTAAACTCCTTAAAAACCTTACCCCCTTAAACTCTTTAAAGGGAACTCCTAAAAACTGCTTTTTTGGCGTTCGATTTCAATTTTTAAATCCTCATTTACAATTAGTAAACTCCGGTTTAAAAATCTTGTCTGCCTTGAAAAATCAAGTTTTTAGGAGTTCCCTAAAGACCCTCCCCCCTACCCTCCCCTACCGTTTAGAGAGGCGTCGCTTTTACTTCTGTTTGCGTGGGAGTATTCCAAAATGTCGCTTCGTAAAGAAATTATTTTAACTCAAATGGCGCAAAAGAAATTCTTTGCGCCATTTGAGTTAAAATAACAGCAATTAAAAAAACGACTGCCTGAAAACGTGCGCACGTTTGGCGTAAACGTGCGCACGTTTGGCGTAAACGTGCGCACGTTTGGCGTAAACGTGCGCACGTTTGGCATAAACGTGCGCACGTTTGGCGTAAACGTGCGCACGTTTGGCATAAACGTGCGCACGTTTTCAGTGGAAATTGGAGGACGCACGACCGAAATATGTAGGTTTTTGGTAAGATTATAAATAAGTTGCATCAAACCATACGAATTTTGGACATCTGATACCGGAGGGTTTGTAACAGTTTTTACAAATAAAGATGACTGTGAAGTCGAATTGAAAAACGACATTTTGGAATACACCCCTTAGATTTCCGTTTTTTTTGTATAATTCAAAAAAAGAATACCTTTGCGCCGTTAAATATAATCTTTAATAAAAATTTATAAACGTTAGATACAGATGAAAAATAAAGTAAATCTCTTATTCTTTGCCGGCTGCATGGCAGTCGCTCTTTTATCCTGCAACAATCGTCAGGCGATTTGGGAAAAGCAGCTTAGCGATTACGTTGACCCGTTTATCGGAGCAAGTACAAACATTCACGCCGCCGGCGCAAGTCACGGCTTGGGAAAAACCTTTCCCGGAGCGGCGTCCCCGTTCGGGATGACGCAAGTTAGTCCAAACACAATCACCGGAGGCGACAACGGCTCCGGATACAGTTACGAACATCCCACCATCGAAGGTTTTGCAATGACGCAGATGAGCGGCGTAGGATGGTACGGCGACCTGGGCAATTTCCTCACCATGCCAACCACCGGCGACCTGAGGGTTGTTGCCGGAAAACCGGAACATCCCGAAAACGGCTACCGGTCACGCTACGACAAAGCCTCCGAAACAGCCAAAGCCGGATACTACGCCGTCACCCTCACCGACTACGACATCCGCGCCGAAACCACCGTCACCCCACATGCCGGAATGTTGCGGTTTACATATCCCAAAAGTAAAACCGCCCGAATACAAATCGATCTGGCGCGCAGAGTAGCCGGAGCTTCGGCTTGGCAAACAGTGAAAATCGTCGATGACCACACCATCGCCGGACGAATGGAATGTACGCCCAAAGAAGGAGGATGGGGCAACGGCGGCGGCAAAGGACGATACACCGTATATTATTACGCCCGATTCTCGCGCCCGCTGAAAAACACCGGCGTCTGGAGCGCCGATATTCCCGACACACAGGTGCGCCGACGCGAAGAAGTAGTCAGCGACGCATATCAGGAAATCGTCGCCCGCTCGCAAATCCACCGCAACGTCAAGGAATACGAAGGAAAACACCTCGGCTTCTTCACCGAATTTGAAACCTCCGCCAACGAACAGGTAATAATGAAAACCGGCATCTCGTTCGTTAGCGAAGAAGGCGCACGGCGAAACCTCGAAGAAGAAATTCCACACTGGGATTTCGACCGCATCCGCAAACAGACACGCGAACTGTGGAACCGCGCGCTTGGACGAATTACCGTCGCCGGAGGAACGGAGGCGCAACGCATAATCTTCTACACCGCCCTGTATCACACAATGATTGACCCGCGAATGTTCAGCGACACAGACGGGCAATACGTCGGCGGCGACGGAAAAATACACTCCACAGGCTCGTTCCGCAAACGCACCATATTCAGCGGCTGGGACGTCTTCCGCAGCCAGATGCCCCTGCAAACCATCATCAATCCCGACGTGGTGAACGACATGATTAACTCCCTCGTAACGCTCGCAGAAGAAAGCGGAGAAGGCTACCTGGAACGCTGGGAATTTCTGAACGCCTACAGCGGATGCATGTTGGGCAACCCCGCAATATCGGTCATCACCGACGCTTACGCAAAAGGCATTCGGGGATTCGACGTCGAAAAGGCATGGAAATACGCCGTAGCCACCTCCGAACGCTTCGGCAACAGCCAACACGGTCATTCGGGAAGCATCTCCGCTACCCTCGAACACGCCTACACCGAATGGTGCATGTCGGAACTTGCACGAATGACGGGCAAAACCGCCGAACAGAAAAAATACCTCGAACTCTCCAAATCCTACCGAAACATCTGGGACAACGACGAAATGCACTGGTTCCGCCCACGACTGCAGGACGGCTCCTTTGCGCCGATACCGAAACACGGACGGCTGCATCAGGATTATGGCTGCGCCGAATCCAACCCGTACCAGCAGGGATGGTTTGTGCCTCACGACATCGACGGAATGGTGGCTCTGATGGGCGGACGGGAAGCCGCCATTGCCGATCTGGACTCCATGTTTGCCAATACCCCAAAAGACATGCTGTGGAACAATTACTACAATCACGCCAACGAACCCGTGCATCATATCCCCTTTCTTTACAACCGTTTGGGCGAACCGTGGAAAACGCAGCAATGGTCGCGTTTCATCTGCGAACACGCCTACAAAACCGGCGTCGAAGGCTTGGTAGGCAATGAAGACGTGGGGCAGATGTCGGCATGGTACGTGCTTGCTGCAAGCGGAATACACCCGGTTTGTCCGGGCGAAACCCGCTTCGAGCTGACCTCCCCGCTTTTCGACCGAATTGAATGGCATCTGCCGAACGGCAAAACATTCACAGTTGAAGTCATCAATAATTCGCCGAAAAACGTCGATATCGGCTCTGTTTCACTCAACGGTCAGGCATATAACCAATGGTATATCAATTATGAAGACCTGATGAAAGGAGGAAAACTTGAAATAAAAATGGGAGAAGAAATTAAATTAAAATGGGGAACACCACCGATAACGATAAACGATAAACGATAAACGGCACGCAACACGCAGCCACCCAGCCCCCCTATCCCCCTTCAAAGGGGGGAACAAACGGGGCAGAGGGTATAAATTATGAATTATGAATTATGAATGGCGCAAAGCGGGGAAGATTTTTTACAAGATTAACAAGATTTGCAGGATTAACAAGATTTGCAGAGCGTCGATTGAAAAAAAATCCACAGGATTTTTTAATTCGTGTAATTCGCAAAAATCCGCAGGATTTAATTCGTGTAATTCGTGGATAAACAATTCGTGTAATTCGCAAAAATCCGCAGGATTTAAATTCGTGCAATTCGTGGATAAAAATAAATTCGTGTATAAACAAAAAATTCGTGTAATTCGTAAAAATCCACAGGATTTAATTCGTGCAATTCGTGCAATTCGTGGATTAAAAAAAAGTGGATAAAAAAAATCGTAGATAAGAAAAAAAGTGGATAAGAAAAAAAGTAAATTGTAATGGAAAATACTCCTCTTGCAGAACGGTTAAGACCCAAGACCTTAGATGAATATATAGGACAGAAGCATTTGGTTGGAAAAGGCGCGGTGCTTAGAAATATGATAGAATCGGACAATATTTCGTCGTTTATACTTTGGGGACCTCCGGGTGTGGGGAAAACTACGCTGGCTCAAATTATTGCAAATAAACAAAACCGTTCTTTTTTTAGTCTTAGCGCCATAAATTCGGGGGTTAAGGATATAAGAGAGGTGATTGAATCGGCAAAAAAGCAAAAGTTTTTTTCATCTCCCAGCCCTATTCTTTTTATAGATGAGATACATCGCTTCAGTAAATCGCAGCAGGATTCACTTTTAGGCGCTGTGGAAAAAGGAATAGTGGTACTGATAGGAGCAACAACCGAAAACCCTTCATTTGAGGTAATCAACCCGTTGTTGTCGCGTTCGCAGGTGTATGTTCTAAAATCTTTGGACAAAGAAGACTTGGAAATATTGTTGAACAGGGCGATAAAGGAAGATATATATTTAAAAAATAAACAGTTTGATATAGAAGAAACGGAGGCATTATTTCGTTTTTCCGGCGGAGACGCCCGTAAACTCCTTAATATACTTGATTTGGTGATAAGCGTTTCCGATGATCCTGATCATATTATAATTAATAACGAATCGGTTACAAGGATTCTACAGGAAAATATAGCTATTTACGACAAAAACGGCGAACAGCATTATGATATTATATCGGCATTTATTAAATCGGTGCGCGGCAGCGACCCTAATGCCGCTGTATATTGGCTGGCGCGGATGATTGAAGGCGGAGAAGACCCTCTTTTTATTGCCCGAAGATTGGTTATTTTATCGTCCGAAGACATCGGCATGGCAAATCCGAACGCTCTGCTGCTGTCGAACGCCTGTTTTGAGGCTATCAATAAAATCGGGATGCCGGAAGGACGTATAATACTGGCGGAAACAACGGTGTATCTGGCAACATCTCCCAAAAGCAACGCTTCATACATGGCAATAGAAAACGCCATAGCCGCAGTGAAAGAAACTGGAGATTTGCCCGTTCCGCTGCATTTGCGCAACGCTCCTACCAAATTGATGAAAGAATTGGATTATGCTAAAAACTACAAATATGCACATTCCTATCAGGGCAATTTTGTTAATCAGGAGTTTTTGCCGGAACAAATCGCCGGAACCAAATTCTATCAACCCGGAAATAACTCTAAAGAAGCAGAAATACTGAAAAATCTCAAAAACCTCTGGGACAAGTATAAATACTAATTATGAATTATGAATTATGAATTATGAATTATAATTTCTAATCTCGGATATCTATCCTTCGAATCTCTAATCTAATTGCCACGGCGAGCTTCATAATTCAAAACTTCTTCTTCCTCACCACGGCTAAAGCGATGAATCCAAATAAGAAAATATATGCAATCCACGCGATACGTTCCGTAATATGATATGTTTTAGGGGCAAAGCGCAGTTCTACGGTATGTTTGCCTGCGGGAACCATTATTGCACGCAGTATATAATTGGCGCGTAGAATCCCTGCTTCTTGTCCGTCGATACTTGCATACCAGCCTTTGGGATAATATACTTCAGAAAGTACCGCCAATTTGGGCACATCGGTATTAGATTCATACACAAGTTTATTCGGCGCATATTCAACGAGTTTGATATACGAATTGTTGATGCCGGTACTGTCTGTTTCGGTGGGTTTATTGGTTTTTAAATTGTGTAAATCCGCCGTTTTAAAACGGTTATCAATAATTGCGATTTTTGCGGGATTAGTATTTGCCAAAGCTGCAATCTCCTCATCGGCATTATTTACCCATTTTATGTCATCAACAAACCATGCGTTGCCAAAAGCATTAGGATTACGTAATAATTGCGGGGAATTATTCTGACCCGGTACTATAATATATTTCGTGTTCAACATATTAAATACATTGAAGCGGTCGGTATTTAAGAGACTTTGCACATTTTGCGAGTTTACGGCGCCCAGATAACGTTCGATAATATCTTGATAACGACGCAATTTAGCTCCGTGATAACCGCCTACGGATTTATGATAAAACGAAGTTGAACCGTCGTTAAAAGGACTTACCGTGAGATTATATACTCTGTAATTAAGAGATTGGTCTTTTAGAATTTCTTCATCAACAGGCGTTTTGGGCATTAGACTTGCAAAGGACGTTTTTTGGGGTTTGAAATCCTTACTGCTCAAATAACGCTTATCAACCTGCCACATGTCGAACAATACCAGCACGGTGACGGTGACGATAAATGCTTTAACTTTGATTTTCCCGGTGCAGAACAGCAGTAACAGCGCTACGCCTAAACAGATAATCAATAAACTGCGCAAAGCGTCGGCACGGAAAACCGATATGCGGACACTTTCTATAATATCTACAATCGGACGGTAAATCTGCGAGGCTTGAGGATTATTCAACATTTCGCCGTAAGACTTGGCTTCCTGCTGACTTAGAAATGTGAAAAACGTACCGGGTAAAAGTATGAATAACAGCACAAGTCCGGCAGTAGAAGCCAAAGCGATATAAAATTGTTTTTGTTTGATTTTTATTATTTCCGGATTTTCGATAATTGTTTTCAACGCCAGAATGGCTAATACGGGAATACATAATTCCGCTATGATCAACATGGACGACACTGCGCGTAATTTGTTGTAATATGGAAAATTATCGAGAAATAAATTGGTGAGCCACATGAAATTACTGCCCCAGGATAACATGATTGATAAAATTGTGGCAATCAACAGCACCCATTTAAACCATCCTCGAACAATAAAAATACCAAGTATGAACAAAAACATAATAAATGCGCCTACATATACGGGTCCTGATGTGCCGGGCTGGTCTGCCCAATAAGTATTTGTGTATAAAATATGTTGAGCTACATCATTTTTTGCTTGATTGGGGATTTGCACATTATTTTGTACCATCGAAACAACTTTGTTTGTTGTTTCCCTGTCCGCTCCAAATATGCCTGAAGCTCCGCCCTTGGCATTAGGTATCAACAGGGTAAATGTTTCGCCAACACCATAGCTCCATCCGGTAACATAACTGCGGTCAAGTCCTCCGTCGGTTTTATCTTCCTTGTTGTCCGTTAATTCGGAACCGCCTCGAATAGAATACTTACTGTAATCCATTGTATGGTATAAATTAGTAAGATTCAATGCAAAAGCAATACATACCGCAACCACTAAACTAAGACTTGCTTTAATAAATCCGGGTATCTGTTTATTTTTACAACTGTGTATAAACATTCCAATTACATAAATCAATACTACCAAGCCAAAATAATAGGTCATTTGAGGATGGTTTGAAACCAGCTGCAAAGCCATATAAACGGCTGTAAGCGCTGCGCCTGCCAGATATTTGCCTCGATATGTCCATATTATGCCTGCAAAAGTGGGTGGAATATACGCAAGTACAAGAACTTTCCAGATATGCCCCGCCTGAATAATGACGAAAAAATAGGATGAAAACGTATATGCAATTGCGCCCAATATTGCCAGCCACGGATTAACTCTCAACGCCAAAAACAACAAAAAAGCGCCGATTAAGTACAAAAACACAAGATTTGCCGGCGAAGGCAAAAAATACAACGATGATAATCGTTGTATATAACTAAGTATTTTTGAACTCGAACCGCCCGGAGCGATTTGATATGTCGGCATTCCCCCAAACAGAGCATTTGTCCAGAAAGTTCTTTCGCCCGTTCGTTTTGTAAACTCTCCGGCTTCGTTACCGATACCGGCTCCGGTAACTATATCGTGTTGATATAATGCTTTATTTTGAAAAATTTCGGGCAAAAAATAACCTATAGAAATTGCTATAAATATTGCTATTGCCGCCAAATAAGGGATATACGCCTTTAAAGATATTTTTTTCATCTGATAATTATATTTTAATTACAAAGTGCAAAAGTATGAAAATCTTTATATAACTCAAATTATTTCAAATTATTTTTTTGTTGATTCTGTTAAATCAATCAAAATGAATAATTGAACTTGGATAATTGATTTTACAAACTTTACACTTTCTTTATTTCGGGTCGGGGGTTAGGATAATAGAAAATTAAAATCCTCGCCCTGTTTAACTTCCAGCGGTTGATGTCCGTTTTTAAATATCCTTACGGATTTTGAACCTGTGAGGCTTAATTCTTCATTTTCAAGAGAGAATATACAACCTTCCCTCAATCCGGCAACATATCTGTTTGGATTGGCAGCGATGTATTCTTCTATGCGCTGTTCCCGTGTTTCGCCTGCATGTCCTTGAGGGTGTGCATCAAGATAATGTGGATTTATTTGAAAAGGTATCAGATTAAAAGCCTCAAAACCGTGAGGTTCTACTATAGGCATATCGTTTGTTGTACAAATAGTTGGACATGCCATGTTTGAACCTGCGCTCCATCCCACGTAAGGCGTTCCCTGCCTAACTTTCTCTCTTACTGCATCAATAATACCCGCTTCCTGTATCAATTTCAGTAAATGAAAGGTGTTTCCGCCCCCCACAACAATTGCCTGCGCCGCAAGTACTGCCGCAACAGGGTCGGTTTCATTGTGTATCCCTTTGACTTTGACGTCAAATTCGCCAAATCTTTGTTGAACCTTATCAACATAAGAATTATATGAAAAAGTTACTGCGGCATAAGGTATAAAAAGTATTTCCGTAACATTACTTTTTTCTAAAAACAGTTTAATATCCTTTTTTGGATAATCTAAATATGCTTCACCCGGATTAGTTGAATTACTTATTAATAATAGTTTCATAAAAAATAATTAATTAATTTAGAGCGCTAAATTAGACATTTTTTTTGTAAATGAGCATAAATGGTATTTGACCTGTTTTATCAAACCGGTATTTTAAACAGATAGATTTTGAACTTTTGGAACAAGTGAGTCACCGAATTGAAGGAATTGAAGGAATTGAACGAATTTTATCCACGAAACGTAAGTTCGACGTAGTCAATTTATCATGAATTTAGTCGAATTTTTAAAAATCCTTCGGATTTTTTCGTTTCGCGCTCTCCGTTTGTTGTCCTCAACGAGGCTTGCGCGGTACACCGGATTGGTCATCCGGTACACCGGATTGGTCATCCGGTACACCGGATTGGTCATCCGGTACACCGGAAGAGTCTCCCGGTACACCGGATGAGTCTTCCGGTACACCGGATGAGTCTTCCGGTACACCGGATGAGTCTATGGAGTTGCAAAACGTTTGTAACGTTGCAAACGTTTCCTCGTCAGGAAACAAAGGGGAGCGCATCCATCATACATATCGTTATCGTTCCACTGTAGATTGCTTCATTGTTCATTGTTCGTTCCTCACAATGAACAATCGCAATGACGACAGGGCGGGAACATCATACATCACCATCATCCATCATACATATCGTTATCGTTCCCCTGTA
>JAISRS010000247.1 GCA_031273485.1 Prevotellaceae bacterium | reverse complement strand
GGATTTTTCAATTGGCATTAACAGACTTCGTGTCGATGGGAAAATCAAGTATTTAAAAAAATATTTTTAGTAGAAGTCTTAAAAATTAATCGTCATGAGAACTGTAATTTTGTCATTAGCATTATTAGTTTTGTTGAGCGGGCAATTGTTCGCCAAAGAAATTGTTGTTGAACGTCCGGCGTTTAACGTCCGGAAAAGCCATCACCTTGAGGTGGAAAAAGTAATTTTGAACGATACGGCAACTATCCTGTTCATGAAAGGATTTCACCTTCCGCACTATTGGATCAGAATATCGCCGGAGGCGTATATCCGAACGGAAAAGGGGAAATATCCGGTGAAATATGCTCAAGACATCGTATTGGGTAAAAAGACATTTACCAACGACGAGGGCGAACACGTTTTTTCCCTGATTTTTCCGCCCGTTGATCCCAAAACGGAACGTTTCGATCTGGACGACGGCGACGGAAATGTGATCTGGGATATAGAATTGAAAGCGAAAAAGTCCGCCAAAGCAGCCGCAGGCGTACCGGAGGAATTTATCAAAGCATCTAAAATAAAAGATGACAGGGAGCATCTGCAAAAACCTGTGTGGAAAACGGATTCGGCTACTTTCAAGGGTCGTTTTGCGGGATACAAACCCGAAATGACCTACAGCGTAAACGTATATGTCCATAATCCTGTCACCATGAACCAGGAAACATACGGCGACACGGTGCGCAGCGACGGCACATTTGACTTTTCCGTTCCGATGCCCGTGACTATGCAGGTAACTTTCACTGTGGAATCAAGAGAAAATAATCTGTATTTGAACCATTCCGTTTTGTTGTCGCCCGGAGAAGAAACGCGGGTTTGTTTCCACCTGCCCGATTATTTCAGACGGACAGCCAAACTGCGGCACGATAAACGGGAAAATCTCAAATATCTCTACTGCGTCGGCGCTAATGCGGAAATCAACAATCAGATTTTCGACCTGAATTATGCCGACTATGTAAATAAACTGCACGAGGCGGCTGTGGATACTGTAGTTGCCGGAATGTCCGCAAAGGAATACAAAGACCATGTTATTAAGGCGCAAAACCGGTGTATCGAAGACCTTGCTAAGGTAAAAAACGTCACCATTAAAGCTATGGAGTTTTTTACTCTGGGACTTGGATATGCAGCTGCTCAGGAATTGCATCACATAAAGTACAATATGGAAGGAGCCTACCGAAAGGCGCATAATATCAGCCGTAACGAAAGAAAGACGGACTTTAAGGCGCCAAAATCGGATACCGCCTATTATGCCTTCCTGAGGGATTTGCCGCTGAACGACCCTGTTTCATTATATTATCCGCACTACGGATATACTGTTAATGAGTCCACTCTCATATATTATTATTTGAGTAACAATACCGGCGCGTCAATAACCTCAGAGATGATTATGCCGCTGTTGAAGGCGTCGGGAAAACTCCCTCCCGAAGACGTGGAAATTGCCGATAAGATTGAACAGTCGGAACCGAAATACTGGACAGATCAGGAAAAGGAACATTATATGATTCACGGTGAAAAGATGCTGCAAAATCTTCTTGCGGCAAAGGACGGAAACGCAACCATTACGCAGCTATTGAAAGAATGTGGCGAAAAGAAAACGGCGTCCCTCGACGAGTTTGTCTCCTGGTATCATGAACGGGTGTTTGCAGCGATTGCCGGAATGCTCAATTCAGAGCAAATATCCAAAAAGGAATCGGAAAAATTCTTCGAGCAAGTCGCCGCCGAACGACCGGCGAGGAAAGTCAGTCCTGACGTCATGCAGCAGTTTAATGACAAATACTCCGGTCTGATCAACGAACTTGTCAACGAATACCGAACCAAACAATTGATTGCCGCGCTGTGCGCCATTGTTGGTTTAGACACCTGCGCAACAGAGGATATTTCCCTGTTAAGAAAATTAGTGTTGCGTTCCATTGTCGGTTTCGACAGCGGACTGTTCTTTGACCTGATTCAGTGTATAGACATCGGCAATGCTTTTGAAGCATACACTCCCCTGTCGGAGGAAAAAATAGAGGAAGTCAAGCAACTGACCGAACCCTTCCTAAGCCAATACCTGATTACTCGAAACAATCAGCTTATTGCACAAATCGAAGCAAATAAATCCAAACAGGGATACACGGCTCATGATGTTCAACAAAAGGATAATTACGAGCTGTTTGAACAAATCTTCGGAAAGGAAAAGGGAAAGGTGGTGCTGGTGGATTTCTGGGCTACCTGGTGCGCTCCCTGTCGCGTGGCAAACAAGGAGTTTGCTCCCACAAAAAGCTCCTTCGACCCCGATAAGGTAACTTTCGTTTATCTCACCGACGAATCTTCGCCCATAAATACATGGAAAAATATGATTCCCGACATATCGGGCGAACATTACCGCCTGAACGGAGATCAATATAATTACATAAAGAAACGGCTTGAAGTAAACGTCAGCGGCGTACCTTCGTATCTTATTCTGAACAAAAACGGCGAAAAAGTGCATTTTCAGGTCGGATTCCCCGGCGTGAACGCCATAAAGAATAAAATTCTCGACGCATTGAAATAAAACGGTCATCAAGTTCTTAACCGAACTAACCAAGCCCTAAGAACGAAACACCCTAAGCCGGGTCTTGATTCAACCAACCAACCCCTAACAGGACTAACCTGCTGGGGGTTTTGATTGAATTATGAATGTTTTGAACAATGAATGTTTTGAACGATGAACGTTTTGAAGCTAAATCTTATTTTGAGGCGCTATGGAGGGATGTTCCCCTCATTCGGCGTAGCGTCATTGCGAGACCCTATATTGCAAGCAACAAACAAGTGGAAATGACAGCCCCGATTCGTCCGGCGTAGGGGCGACCCTTGCGGTCGCCCTCTTTGCGGTCAACCAACGGATATCCAACGACGAATGTATTTGTTACAAGGAGGGCGACC
>JAISRS010000434.1 GCA_031273485.1 Prevotellaceae bacterium | reverse complement strand
CGCCAACACCAAATAACCCATGTCCGAAAACTTTTCGATGATTCGGGCGAGGGCGGTGGTTTTACCGGCACAGGGTCCGCCGGTGAGGACGATTTTTGTGATGTTATTCATATTTTATTCTTTTATTTTGATTAATTTTAAGTTAAGATAAGGGAGAATACTGTCTTTATAAGTTGATAATACGTATGAAGTTTTGCCCCAAGTGTCGCCCCAAGTATCGCCGTTATCGAACGAAAAAAACGTTCTCGTTGGCGCTTCAAAAACCGACCCGTTTTCCGTTCTGAACAGTATCATCAAACTGCCTAAATCGAAGATATAGTTACAAAATTTATCATCAGCACGACCAGAACCACTCAATTCATAGAGGTTTTCGCTATAATGATAATCGTAATTTTTAATTACTGTTTTACCGTTTTTTTTGAGATAACTGTAGCCGTATCCATATTCTGTTCCTCCATCGCTGTTAACTGTACATTTGGTTTCCAATGAGTAATTTTCATCCACAACAAGAAAAAGTTTTTCCACATCGCTATCGTTCATGCCTGATATTTGACGAAAAGTATTCATGGAATAAGTCGGAGCAATTTCAACGAGTTCATAAAGCATATTTTTTATTATATTATATACGGTACTTCGATTATTCTTGATGCGTTGTAAACTGAGTCTTGCTGCTTCTCTAAGATTAGCGTCTGTATTTTTTAAAAGCAACTTTTCCAAATATTTTTTATCTTTAATTTTTTTCACGATTTTGGCTTTAACACTAATGTCAATTTTATCATTTAAGTAGAGGTCGACAAGAATTTTTTGGTCGTTTAACCGGTTTATTGCAATATTTATTACATCATCGTTATTATCATACAGTACAAAATGACGTAAAACAGCCTGGTTGCTAATTCTCTCTAAACAATGCCATCTTTGCTGTGCTTCAGGATGATTGAACGCAATGTATTCCAATATTTTTTGGTCGTATAACTTTTTAATTGCCCCTAAACCTACAAAATACTCGCCAAATGCCATTTTATGTATGGCTATTTTCCCAAGTATTTTCTGGTCTGTAACTTTTTCTCCGTTTTTATCAACAAATTTAAATTCATAAGGATTGTTAATATCCTCGTTTACCGCAAATACTCCAAATCCCGCATACGTAGGGTTGCGACCTGCAAATACAGTTAATTTGGGAGGGGTTGGCGCTTTGACTTTCTTTCCGTTTTTATTGATATAAACCCATTCTCCATCTAATTTCACCTTAGCTGTACCCTCAAAAAATGAACCTGCTTGTTCATATTTGAAAGGAATTGCTTCGTTTCCTGTTTTGTCAATAAAGCCACATTTCTCGTTTAATTTTACAGCCGCAAGCCCTTCGGAAAAGCAGTCAACCCATTCATATATCAGAGGAATGGTCTCTTTGCCGGTTTCATTGATAAAGCCCCATTTGTCATTTTTTACAACATTGGCAAAACCTTCATAAAATACAGGTAATTGTCCAGCATAATAATTTTCATACGTTGCAGGAACAATAATATTCCATGTGTTTCTGTCCATAAAGCCCCACTTGCCGTTTTCATAAAATCTTACCAGCTTTATGCTGTCTGTGGAAATGAGTTCTTCACTTTCGTGACTTTCCTCCTTTTTCCCAAATAATTTCTTAAATAAATTCATTTTCTTATTATGTTTAAAATTTTTCCTGCTCTTACGGCTTTGCAGGTCTTGCCTGTGTTTTTTTCGTCACGCAGATGACGCGGATTTTCAGGATTTACGCAGATTTTCGTATCTGTGTTCATCCGTGTCATCCGAGCGCTGTTTGTCCAATCCGGAACATTGTCCGGATTGTCCGCATACGCCTGTTTTGTTTCGTCGCTCAGGAGCGCTATGCCCGAAGCAAAATCGACTAAGACGTTGTCCATGTCGATGCAGAGGATTTTCTTTTTTTGCATATTTATTATTTCTTTATATTTCAAAAATACGATTATCCGTTACCATCCGATTGCTTTAGATTGTTTATCATTTGAACAGTTGTTGAAAAAGAGAAAACAAATCTTCCCTTACTACATCATATTCAGGAAGATTTTTGTGGCTAACCTGATGTTTCAAGCTATTGTTCCACGCCGCTTTCAATATACGATCATTCTCGTTATTGATTAATTGTTCGATACCCGAAAACTGCAATTTTTTATATGCCGTTTTTGCATAAAATGCTTCTGTTACCATTTTCCAATCAACGTTCTCTATATTTTTACTCAAAAACCAAATATCATAATAGTCGCGGGGAGCAGTATAAGAGCGTTGTATCAGCGCTCTTATCTTTTCGGCAAGCATTTCATGGATGTTGTACACAGGAATGTTTTGGGCATTTTCTGTGAGTTTATCACTGTAAGGGTGATAAACATTCCGCTTTTCCGCTTCAAAAACAAGCAGTTCATATAATATTATTTCAATCTTTATGCTTGTTAACCAGCGTGAAGGTTCGGGAGGATGCTGATCTTTTCGATGATCTGCACCCCAGTATTTTACTTGTGCCACATAACCTGTGCGTCGATTGTTAAAGCGCAACTCATCAATAGATTGAATAAACAATGGAATGTCTGTTCTCTCTGTTATCAAGTCGGTTATTTTTTCCAACAAAGAGCGGTCGAATACAAAACTTTCATTTTTAGCCGTAAAATCAATATCTTCGGAAAATCTGTAATCGGGTATTCTGCACTTTTTTATACATGTTCCTCCTTTAAATACCAATTCTTCTCGACATTCCGGAACAGAAAACAAAGCATCTACGAAATGCCCTAATGCCCAATCTTTATCTATTGTGCTTGTTGCAACCTGATTCACTGTAGCCAAGCGGTTTATTTCGCTTTTATTTATCATATCAATATTGTTTTTGTACAATGTCTGTTATTGCAGCTCTCGACAAATTCAGCTTTAAATACCAGGCTGTATCCGGTTCTCCTTCCGCGCTGCCGAAAGGATCGAACAAATTGTATGTCCGGTTTACTTTTGTATGTGCAAATTCAATAAACGGACTTAGCTCCTTTTTTTGAAACAACTCTGCCAGGAATCCAAGTCGTTTGACAACGGCAATGTTTTCAATAGCGTTGCAATACTCGGTCAATTTTGCGGCATCTAATGCGACGGATGCAAATGCACGGATAAGTTCGGCATAACCGCCGCTATATTGAGGCAAATCAAAACAATCGACAATGGTTTTTTCCACATCGGTAATCGGATATTTATAATTGCCGTATCCGTTATACACAATACCTGTTTGTTTCTTGGCACTTATCTTGATAAATTGATACGTCGTTCCGTAAATCGTAACGGGATTTTTCTTGAGCGTGGTCCGAACAAATACCGTATTGGGGAATTGTTCCGTCAATCCATGCAGATTCAATGCCGACCAATAGGCTATAGCGCCGTCGGGAACGATAAATGTGCCGATTACATTTTCGTCGCGGAAAGTGCTGCGACAATACTTTCCCCGCTCAAGGCGATATAAAAATCCTTTTTTTACAAGATTTTCTATTATCTCATTTATTTGTTCCGTACGGTCGCCGGTAATTTCCCTGATAGATTCCATCGTAAATAGTTGTATTTCTTCTTCATCCAACTGCTTCAGAAAATCCATTTGCACTATCGTGAGCGACTTTGTTAATATTGTTCCCTTAGACATATTTTTGTATTCTGTGGTAAGATAAACCCCGAAAAACGGGGTTTATCTTACCACGATTTGCGCTGCAAAGATATGCTTTTTTTAACGATGAACGATAACATCGTGCAACACGCCGCAGATTTTTTCCGTTTCCGTCCTGCCGCGCTGCATTACCCGCAACGGGTGCAGGATATAATCCGCTCCCGATTTGTCTTTCTACCCCTTGTGAGCAGCGACGGCTATTTCAATGGCTCTTGATAGTGTTGACATAGTTGATTATTTGTTATATATTCCAACACCGCCTTCCAGTCCGGGAACCGTTCGCTGCCGAACTGTATCAGTTCCCCTGCAAACTCTCCTGCGCCGTTTTTGGTGCGGTCGTCGATGAGATAGTCGCCTTTGTTGAGGTCTTTGCGGTGAGTGATGATGAGGCGTTTGTAGAAAACGCTGTCTTTGCCGTCACCGAAATACTTTTTGACCCATGCCGCCTTGTCCGACCACGCTGAGGTGTTTTTCCACGGCGCGGTGGAGAGGATATAAACGTCGAAATATTCCGCCAGAAACTTGACGGATTCTATCGCGTAAGGCATCGGGGCCATCAGACTGAAAAGACCCGGAACGTCGTCCAAATTGCCTTCGTATGCCTGTTTTGTTTCGTTGCTCAGGAGCGCTATGCCCGAAGCAAAATCGACTAAGACATTGTCCATGTCGATGTAAAGGATTTTTTTACTGTTCATGTTGTTCATATTATTTATTTCTTCCATTATTCATCATACGTTATTGTTCTTTCGGTGATACTGTTGGCTTCTCTAACAGAATTCGGTTCTTCGCTGTATGCTATTTGTTCTGTCCAGTTGCCTTGGGAATCGTATGTGTATTCGTACGTCTTTTTATAGGATAAACTGCCGTCAGATAACCACTCAAGCAGATTTCTTTCGGATTTATATCCATTCTCTTCAATCAGATTTCCTTTGAAATCGTATTTGTAAGTATATTGAGAATACAAACTGCCATTGGATTTGTACTCATTCTCTTCAATCTTATTTCCGTCGAGATCATATTTCCAAGTCCATTGATAATTCAAACTTCCACCGGGGTTATAGTGGTTCTTTTCAATCCGATTTCCGGTGGAATCATATTTCCAAGTCAATTGATAATTCAAACTGCCGTCTGAAAAATACCTGTTTTCTTCAATCCGATTTCCGTTGGAATCATATTTGTAAGTCCATTTCTCATCCAAACTGCCGTAGGAATTATACAAATTCTGTTCAATCCGATTTCCATTGGAATCATATTTGTCAATCCATTGATAATTCAAACTGCCACCGGGGTGATAGCTGTTCGTTTCAATTCGATTTCCGGTGGAATCATATTTGTAAGTATATTTATAATCCAAACTGCCGTCGGATCCATACTCATTCTTTTCAATCTGATTTCCGTTGGAATCATATTTGTAAATATCTTTTTCATTCGACATGCCGTTGGATTTATACTCTTCAATCAGATTCCCTTTGGAATCATATTTATAAGTATGTTTATGCCTCAAACTGCCGTCGGAGTTATACCTGTTCTCTTCAATCAGATTTCCGTTTGAGTTATACAGATATTCTTCATTGGAAGACACTCCTCCTTTTGTAATTTCTCCGGACTCCTCTATGGCTTTATATTCAATAGTTTTTACACTTTTCACTTTGCCTTTTAATCCGGCTTCTTCCACGTCCGTTTTCTGCCGGGAGGTTTTCTCCTGTGCAAAACCCGTTGTCGTTG
>JAISRS010000212.1 GCA_031273485.1 Prevotellaceae bacterium | reverse complement strand
TGCAAAGCGATAAACTCGTCGGGATTTTCCCGCATGGCAAGTATCGACAGTAAATCGTTGAACTTGTCGAACATCTCCGTTCCCGAATATTTGTCTTTTCCCATTTCGGACAGGCAGTAAGCATACAATTCTTTCATATTTACATCGGAATTTGCAACAGCTTCTTTCATTATCTCAAAAGGACGGGATTTATAATCGTCATTAAGATAATCACAAACTTCCGTATCAGCCGTTTGCAGCCATTCGGCAAACTCTTCGATGCAGGCTTTGCATATCAATACGGCTTCGCTGCAATTTTTTTGTTCGACGTAAGTCTGCGCTTTTTCGAGCCATTGGTCTAAAACGTCCAGGTCAAATCCTTCTTCATTTTCATAATAATCTTCGTAATCGAAATCAACCTCTTTCATGGCTTTACGCAAAATGGCGGAATAAACATTTGTGTTTACATTGGTTAGTTTGCGTGCAAACTCCAGCGTAACGGCATTGGTCAGGTCGGGATTATACATGGCTTGCCGCACGACGAAATCGCGCAATTCCTGAAGGGTGACGTCCTTCAATAGTTCCTCTACCGTTAGCGCTTTTCCCTGTACTTTCACCGAGTTTTGACTTTTGGAAATATGCTCGGCAATGGCTTCTTTTACCATGCCAATGTGTTTGCACGGGTAGTAATCGCTTGGACAGGAACAGGAAAAATCGGAGGTCTTTCCGTTGGAGCCGTAAGCAATTTTTATGGTATATACGCCGTAATTTCCCTGATACTTCGCCCGCCAATGATTCGGAGAGGTTTCCTGTAAATCAATAATGTCGTTCATTCTCATTGTTTTATTCGGTATTTTTTATTGTATTTAAAGGTGCAAATATAGGATTTTTTTGTAAAAAAAGTAGTTTGCGCTCATCAATCTTCATAAATATTGTTATTTCATCATGATTATTTAAAAAATAAATTCACTTCCTGCTAAATCAATTCCATTTTCAAAAGAATATGATTTATAGTCTATTTTATAAAGAGAAAAATAGTTCTCATCACTTCCTCTTAAAGGTTCTTCTTGATTTTTCTTTAGCCGTATTTGAACTATTTGATTAGACATTTTCCTTAGTTTTAATTCTATTTCTTTCTTTTTATTTTTAATAATATAAATATTTTCTTTATTCCATAATAATTCGACTAATTCATGGTGTAATGACAATAATTCCTCAAATCTTTCATCTTTCATTTTCCCTTTCATTTTTCCATTTTTAGGAACATAATATTGCTTCTCATCTCCATATTTTTTATCAATCAATTGAAATTTTCCAATCTTTTCAAACATACATTCCTCTATATCTTTCAAAAAATCAAATTCCCGCTTTGGACTATCTTGCGAGTGTTTAGCAAAATTCAAATCTGATAAAATTCTGTCAAAAAACTTTTGTTGGACTTGCAACAATTCTTTTTCCTGATAACTCTCATTTCTCAGTGCTTGCTTTGTAAAGGTCAGAATATCTTTATCTTTCCCCTGATAAATTATTTCAGCGCGAATTTTATTATTTTTCTCAAGTTTAAACAAAACAACTTTCCCCAAATGAGGAAGTTTCCCGTTTCTGTTACACCTGCCTGCCGATTGAACAATACTTGCAATAGTGGCAAAATCTCTATATAAAACAGGAAAATCAATGTCAACACCAGCTTCGATAAGTTGAGTTGAAATAACGATAACTCGCTTATTTTGACGGAGTCTTCGTTTTGCTAAATATATTTTCAGTTTTCTATCTCGAGGCGTAAAATGTGTATTTAATAAAAGCAATTCTTTGGGATTATAATAATCTTTTAGTTTTTCAAAAAGATCTTTTGTGTCGTCAATTGTATTAAGGATGACCAAGACTGAAGAGTTCTCGGAAATAATCTGTTCTTTTAAGGTGTCCGAATTAATTTTCTCGTTCAAAAAATGTATTTGATAGCGATTAAACAAGTCATTCTCGAAGTAACTCAATGGAAGTAAGGATTTAGGAGGGGAATAATCGTAAAAAAAATCTTTTGCCTCTTTGTTATCTTCGGGTAATTTAAAATTCGGCTGAGTAGCTGTTGATATGATTGCATAACTGTTGAATTTCTGACAGAATTTTTTGATATATGCAACAAAGAAACCGTACAATCTGGGTGGCAAAGCTTGAATTTCATCTATCAGAAAAATGCAATTGGAAAAATTAGGTAATTTCAATAATTCGGAGTTTCTATTACTTAACAGTGTTTCAAAGAAACGAACAAATGTTGTGATTATTAAGGGATAGGCAAATGTATTCTCAATAAATTCCAAAATATTCACTTCGTGCAATCTTTCCGCTGTAACTTCATTTTCTAATTCTTTCTGAAGTGTCTCAAATCTATGATTTTCCGATTTAGAATCCACTCTTTGAATATAATCGGTATATTCTGCAAAGATTTTTACGATTTCTGCGTCTACTTGTTCCGTGATAGATAGAAAGGGTAATGCGTATATAATTTTCTTTACTCCTGTTTTTTTGATTATTTCAGACGCAAGCGAAAGCAGCATTAAAGTTTTTCCTGAACCTGTGGGAGCAGTTAATTCAAATATACGTTCATTTTCTTGCAAGGCTAATTGAATATTGCTGATGGCATGATTACGTATGGTTGTTCGTAATTTGTTCAGCGCGGAATCCTGATTTAACTTATTCAAATATGAATCAAGTTGCGAACTAAATATGTTGGAAAACAATTGCAAATCATTGATTTGTTTATCAATTATATTCCCAATTTCTCCTGCATCTGCTTTATCTGCCTGAACGACACTTGCAAAAGCAAATTGATAATCCAAAAAGAAATCAAGAGGACGGATATTCTTTTCCGACCTGAATTTTAATTTTTCCGCATAACGTAGTTGGACATCTTTGTTTCTAATGAATTGAAGAAAATTTTCAAGTTGAAAAAAATTACTTGCAAAATCATAAATTGGAATATCATTATGATTATCTAAAAAAGCATATAAATTTTTATTTTCGTCATTTGCCAAGATATTTACGCCTGCACCAAAATGATCTATAGGCGAAAAATCAGGAATATTCCCGTGATGTTTCGCAATCAATACAGTCAATGCTATTAAATCATTTCTTGTAATCTGTACATCCAAAAACTTTTGTAATTCACATGTGTTTTTATTAGATGATGTAAAAGCGCAGAAAAAAGCGTAGGCTGATAAATACGAATGATTTGAATATCCGGTTACTTGCTCCTTTTCCAATTTAGCTTGAAAATTAGGATTCATTTTTCCTAAATCATGAAAAATAGCTACCAACTCTGCAATTTTGGAGTTGGTAAGTTTTCTCACATTAGCACGAACACCCTGTATATGATCTAATAACAGTTTGTTTGGGTGAGATTTTAATATTTCTAAATCAGAACCCATTTCTCCGTCTCTAAAACATTAACCGATTTATAATCATAATATTTCCCGCTAACCGAAATTGAATGTGGACAATCGGGATAAATGACATTTTTATACTTGTCAGGTAAATTCCAAAAATCCTCCTGAAACGTCGGTAGTTTATCAAAACCGATACGAAACTCACCACTGATACCTTGAAGAGTATGCTCGCCTGATAAAACAAATCCCTGTGTTTCAAAGGAACCATCCCTCTCATAAAATTCGCCCTCCGATTGCCACTCCAAATTAGCAGGACAGTTATGCCAACCTAAAACAGGAGGATAAACAGCTTCTTCTTTTTGAATGGCGCAGCAAAATTCACTAAATTCAGACTCGGAACGTTTATCCTTTAAGGCTAACGATACAAGAAAACGAGGGTTTTTCAGAAATTCAAAATATTTCGGCGAACCTTCTGCTGTCGGATTAATTGCTGTTCTACTGGTGAAACCCCACGATATTTTCTTCACTGGATTCAGCAATCTAACGCCATACAATAAATCTTCCGACAATTTCGGAAATTCGCTTTTCATATCTTCACGTTCAATTCCCAAAACTGCACCGATCAAACCGATCAATGCCGTCTTGGTTATCAAATCGTGGGATAGCGGATTATTATTTGTTTCCGGCTTTTTGAAATGTCCCCAATTACCTGCAATAATAAATTGAAAACCTTTCATGTCATAATTTTATTTCTTCAAATTTCGATCTTTCGGTAAATTTTGATTTAATATCTTCTATTTCCGTATAAAATCTGATCTTTTCAACTTTATCTGTTTCTGCGACTTCAAACAATTTGAGAAAATCTAAATCATAATCATCCATACTGCGGAGTGTTTCTCCCTTTTTGTCTGCTTTGGGTATTAATTGAATTAAACGATCAACACCATAGATTTTTTGATTATTTTCCTTATACACAATTTCCAGCAAAAGAACGGAATTTTGCCCGACTTTGCTTCGTGAATGAGAACTGCCATCGCCACTTGTACCATACCAAAGCCCTTCAAACATGAGGTTTAAATCCTGTTCCGTCATTCCTGTTTTTTCTGCAATTTTTGGATTTACCCAACCATGTATTTGCAGTAGAGAGTACGGTACCAATGTGGTTGTACCAATAGAACCCTGCGCATTATCGGCGCTTGAGGTAAAATGAGTCGTATTCTGATGCATACGCAGATTTACTTCATTTAGAGAAGGATTTAACAATGCAAATTGGACAGGTCCTGTGAATTGAACATGACCGTTAGTAAATTTCACATCTTTTATTGTCAATTTATCATCCAAAGTAGATATTCCACCAAATAAGCGTACATCTATTTGGTCTTTAAGAATTTCTCCAATATCAGTTTTGTTATCGGGATTTCTATGTTCGGCAATCCATTTTAACACACCTTTTGAATCCGTCTTACCAGCTCCTGTTCTTTCGCTTACGTAAATGTGAAGCCCTTTTATTTCTTCCAAGTATGTGCGGATGTATCTTTTCATACGTACATCGCTTACTAATATTTTTTTTGTTTCCTCATCATAGCGTTGTTCTCCTGTAAAAGGGTCGCCATTAGGAATATTGTATGATGTTTCATACAAAAATAAAATCTCGGATTTTTTAATTTTATCTGCCATAACTACAAATTCTTTTAATTATTATTATTTTTGATTATCAGTAGCGTTTTCTTTTTTAGGAAGCGGCTTAAAATATGCCTCCATAAAGCCAAAGGCACACTCTTCTTTATCATATCTTCCATCAAACTCTTTCACTTTTTGCGCAAGATCATAAGACTTTTGAAATGTAAACCTTGCTTTGTCATGCATAATCAATTTTTGCTCAATTTCATTTTTCAACTTAATGAAATCGGACAAATTGCCGATGCGCCGGGTAAGATTACCCACATAATTCTTTTCAAAAGAATTAATTTCTAAACTTAGGTTTTTTGCTAACTCTCCAAGCAAATACCCAATTTGATAACTTTCAGATGTTATTATTTTCATAAATTTATTATTTTTTGAATTTTGAATTAACAATAAGAATTTTAAATCGTATTTTAAGAAACTGTACCTCGAATCTCCTGATCTGATGCTAAATTCCACATTTTGAATAAATGCAGACAATAACACATCGTCATCACAATAGTTCTCAGTATATATCAACGGGAGCACATGTAAAAGATGAGATTGATATTTGGGATTAGGCTTATAGGATACTTTTCCTGTTTTTGTATCGCTTTGCGGATTTCCTAAAATACATCTAAAAGAATAATCTAACTTCAGCGGAAACAATTCTTTTTCTGTTTTTATGAAATCTTTTCGTTCTTTATCAATAGTATGCACAATATGATTTATGCGTTCCATTATTGAACGTAATTTACTTTTTTCTATGCCGGAAATTTCTATTAAATCTTTATCAGGAGAAGTTTGTCCTCCTTTTTTACAGAAAATCACATCAAAAGAGGTAATATTAACATTACTATCAAAAGAAAAATCGAATAAAATATCAGAATTTTTTTGTGTATCATCCCGATTTGCATCCACAATCTTTTCTTCATCTTTTTTTGAAAGGAATGTTTCATAGTCTTTGACTGTTAAATATTGCCCTCTGGGCAATACTATTAACTTGATATCTGTTCCCGATATTTGGCGTCCTTTGTTAGTGTAATCAACAGCGTAAAATAAATCTTGCAATTCATCATTTTGAAAATTTTTTGATTTATGTTTGTTTTTAACATTAAAAGACGGAAATTGAATATCGTTCTTTTTATCTCCGGAACACAACGTTTTATATAATGTCTTTTTTAAAATCAACCCATTTTCACCATTCTCAACAAACTCCGAAAGTATTTTTTTAGTTATTAACCCTTTATCATCATAGAATTGATACCAATGTTTATTGTTCGGAAATTCAAAATGAACGAATAGTGACATATTCATTAAATCAAATAATTTCTTTTTTTGAATATTATCAAGTAAGGACATGTCGGAAGATATTCCTGATTTTTTTAAATTTGTCTGAGATATTGTTTTATAATTTTGCAATAAAGTAATCTGATACAGATTTTCCTCATCGTTCAGTAATTCTAACAATTTAATACTCTTGTTGTTTTCTATAAAATAGACTATTGCCGGCGCATATTTTAAAATCCGCTCTACAAATATTAAATTGTCTTTTAATATTTTATGAAATTTTTCAATAACTGTGTTCTCTTGAACCTCTTGAATTATACTTTCATAATCCATATTTCCTCTATAAAAAGAACTTAGACGATATGCCGCATTTGTGTGATTGGGATTTTCCAGTCGATAGTATCCTCCTTCCGCGCTCTCAATTGAACCGTCTTTTTTCACACTACCTTTTTTTTCGTAATAAATATCTCCAAAAACATACTTTACTAAACCATCACTATCCGAAGTTTTAAATTTGAGATAATAGAGTTTTTCTCGTTGATTTTCGGGAGTAAGTGTGACATTTTCCCAATCAAAACTGAAATCGGTACCAACTGGGATTGTAATACAAATAGGCCAATTCCCCTTTTGATCTTTAGGACAAGGCTCTACATATTTGAAAAACTTCAGATTATTTTCCGAATTTCGTAATGCTTTCCCTATTTGAAGTACCGTATCTAAACTCATGACTTATACAAGATTAGTAAATGTTTAAATTGAAATATAATGTTATATATTTCCGCAAAGATAATACATTTTTTCCAATATGATATGGCTTTGGGAAAATATTTTTTCTTTTTTCTTTTAACTCCTTATTATCACATCGTTAATAGAAATTTATTATTCCATTTTTTCTTCTGTAAAAAACTTTTTTCATCGTACACATTTGGATATTTCGTAATCTTCATGTAATTTTGTATCAAATTTCTCAAAAAAAGTTGAATCAAATTGAACGGAATCGAATTGAAAAATATGATATGATTTTTTTGAAGAAATTATAAGCGGGAGAGATAAACATCTCTCCCTTATTTTTCAATAAATTGCTCCAAAACCAATCCCCGTTGAACTTCCCAATCCCACATTCCATGCAAATACCTGTGTTTCAGGTTTTCCTTCCACAATTACAGGACACAGGCTCACCCTATTTTTGATCCCTCTGTAATCAATGAGTTTAGTTCGTATGCCGACAGCTGAAGTATCGAATTGGATTCTCAAGCTACTATCCTCGGACAAACCTGCTAATTTCATTTTATGCAGTAACGT
>JAISRS010000116.1 GCA_031273485.1 Prevotellaceae bacterium | reverse complement strand
TGTAAAATACGACAACCTGATATGAAAAAGATGCATTTATAAGTATTATCCTTATTTTGGGTATCTACAAATTTTACCAAGTCTAACAAGGATAATTAAGCAAATGTGTTCCATGCCTCAAAAAAATATAAGAGGCATGGGGTTGTTGCTTATTCTGTTAGATTAGGTATTGTAGAACCTCCAAAGTAGAATAAGCGTATAACAGTTCCCATGCTTCTTTTTTATTTTTAAACGTCCAGTCGGGAATTGATGGGCAAAACAAAACAATTTTTAAAATGAAAAAGGTATTTATGTTTTTGCTGCTTATGGCAGTAATGAGTTTGAGTGGCTTTACTCAAAAAAACGAAAAAGCCATTGGTGTTAATCTGGATTATGAAATAAATGACCAGAGTGAACTATTTATTGATAAATATAAAAGTAATATGCTTGCTATAGAAAATACAGAAATAACTAAAGTATTTAAAGGTGATACCCCTATATCCAATATATATAAAGAAGAAGATTTAATTTATCCCACTACCCCTCCAGAGGCAAATTTTGTAACTGTTGGTGAGGCTGGTAATAATACTGGTAACATGGCTTATTCCGCTGATGGTATAAATTGGACTATAATAACGGTTGGTACTAACTTTTGGTTGGGTGTTACTTATGGCAATGGGAAGTGGGTAGCTGTTGGCTCTATGGGTGGCATAGCTTATTCCGCTGATGGTATAAATTGGACTATAATAACGGTTGGTGCTGGCGATTGGAATGGCGTTACTTATGCAGATGGTAAATTCGTAGCAGTTGGTGGTGATACTATTTACTCCACTGATGGAATTAATTGGAGCACACCAATAGCTGTAGGTTCTGAATATTTTATTTGTGTTACTTATGGTGATGGAAAATATGTAGCAGCTGGTAATAATTCTACCATGGGTTATTCAACTGATGGAATTAATTGGACTATAATAAATGTAAATGGTAACAAATGGTATGATGTTATTTATGTCAATGGTGGGTTTGTAGCAGTTGGTAGTGGTATTACCATGGCTTATTCCACTGATGGTATTAATTGGACTGTAATATATGCAAGTGTTAACTATTGGCATGGCATTACTTATGGCGATGGAAAATATGTAGTAGTTGGTTGGGGGGTACACATGATGTATTCCACTGATGCCATTAATTGGACTACAATAACGGTAGATAGTAACAATTGGAATGGTATTACTTATGGTTTTGGAAAGTTTGTAGCAGCTTTATTTGGTGGTAAGATGGCTTATTCCACTGATGGAATTAATTGGACTATAATAAGGGTTGCTACTAACGTTTTGGCTAGTGGTAACAATTGGTATGGCATTGCCGCTAAAAATTAGTTAATTGTATAACGTATAATTTTGGATAAATAGATTGCCCAATCCTATTTTGAGACCTTTGCAAAATTTTACAATGCAAAGGTCTCATTTTAAATTATTTTACACTAATGGGACTTTAGTAATAGTCGTTTTAAGATGCTTACTTTCCGATATATTTTTCAATGACACTGTGCGACTTGTCGCACATTTTCATATCCAAATATTTTGCACGTGAACGTGCAGGCGGTCGGCACACCCATATCGGGTCGTAATTAAATTTCCCGATTACTTTTGTAATTAGCACAACGTCTGATTATTACATTACCAAAATTAGTGTCTTGTTTCTTGTATATTCGTAACCTAATTGATTACATAGTTGAAACTAATTTGATTCACTGATTGTTATATGGTAACTTTCTATAAATAACCTTTATTGTCGTGTATAAATAGTGTCTAAGTCTCAAATTGACAACCTTTTTCACTAAAAATTATAAACATTTTACATCCCATCACCAGTTCCAGAAATAAATAGTATTTATTTATTTCAAAAATATAAATTTATTTTTGAGAATTATCTTAATGTAAATCAATGACTTCATTTTTGGTTTATGAAGTTAGGGGTAATTTTGCGGATAATCATTTGATTTATTGTCAAATAATTATTTAAAATCATTTGTTGCCCTTTGTTTTTTGGTTTTTCGCTTTTGCGAAGCATATCTTTTGCCACTTTGCGCGTGGTGGCAGCGCCTTCCATTTGGCTCGAAGCAATGGCCTCTTCCATTATGGACGACACAAGGTAAGCGTTTTTGTTTTCGGATGGAATAAGGTGTTTATCGGTTAAACTGCCGCCAATATTCATATCGAAATAGTGCAACAATTCAAATATTTCGTCTGTCATCATAAAACTGAATTTATAATTGCCGAAATTCAAAACCGTCCGGTTTAATTGCCGCAAAAATTTCAGGGCAAACCACTTTGATTTGTTGGTTGTTCCGTCTTTTGCAGGAACATATTTGACCTTGTCCCAATAAGGATAATCGGCGTTTATAGCTTGAATTTCAGTTGCAAATGCCAGTTTAACAGAGTCCAATTCATCCTGTTCTGTTGCGATGGGAGGGTGTTCCAACATATAAATTACCAATTAAAATTTTCGCAAAGTTACTACTTTTTTACAAATTCTTCTTGATTCTTAAAAAATCTCGAAGTTTCAAGAAGTTTTTCAACAGAAACTTTCACTGATTATTATTTCGGGTTTAGATTCTTTTGCGACATACGGCAAAATAACCCGCACTATCTGCCTTGGAATTAGCAGAATATTTACATTACTTGTTCTTTACGAATTAGATCTCAGGCATAATTTTTAGGCAGCTATTGTTATCCGTATATGCCGATTTGCAGGAGTTGCGCCAATGGATTGCGCAATGTTTTGCCTAATATCACTTCCAAATGTCGTAGCGTTGAGTACTCCTCCAAAAGGGCTTTGTAGCTGCCCATATAAAAAATCAAATACCGGTGGCAGTCTATCGGCTTCGTTGCCGAGAACCCGATATAGACTCCTGTATAGTACGGCATCGTTCCATCGTTAGCAGAAAAATACTCTAAGAAAGCATCGATATCTTTATTTGCCAGAATTTTATCATATTTCTCATCGTTAAATTTCGCCATAGAATCGAATACATCCTTATATTCTATAAGCGCGTGAAATTCGATCATAAATTCCTTTAGATTAGGTAACAACAACTCGCTCTTTATGGAGAATAATTCTTTGTATTGATCATCTTCTTCCCGATTGAAACAATCAAAGAAATTCGGAGAAGAACGTTTGATAAGATCATCTCTGTTTTGCTCGTAATCGGAAGTATAATATCCTTTTGCAATACTAAATGTTATCGGAATAATTCCGGAAATTCCTCGTCCCATAATTAGATTATTTAAAAATTAGTTTCATTGATTTTGTAAAGGTAGTATTTTTTTATTAAGTTATCAACATATTATCTGACAAATTTCGGAGATTAATCAGGATAAACATAATATTTGTTTTAGTTTTTACTTGTTAATACATTTTTTTATGTATCTTTGTGCGTAAAATAAAATATGGAATGAAAAAATATCTGGAAGAACTTCATCAATTGGGAATATTTCATAAAAGGGATGTTTTATCATTTATCAAAGATGATAATGCAGCCAAAGAAATTCTGCGCAGGTATAAGAAAATGGGATTGATTTCGCAAATCCGGCGCGATTTGTACAGCGTGAATGATTTGGCAAACAAGGCTACGCTGGCAACTAAGTTTGAAATAGCCAGTCAGATAACGCCCTCTGCCTATCTTTCTTATCACGCGGCATTGGAATATCATGGCTTAGCCAATCAAGTTTTTTATGAATTGTATGTTTCATCGGAAGAACGATTTAATAGTTTTGAATATGAAGGAATCAGCTATACTTACTGCAAATCCGGAATTTCGCCGGGGGTAGTTAATCCTCCGATGGATTCGATGGTAAAAGTAACCGATTTGGAGCGGACGGTTGTCGATTGCATGGATTCTATTGCACTAAGCGGAGGCTTGGAAGAATTGGTCATGAGCTTTTCCTTGATTACTTATCTGAAAGAAGAACAACTACTTACTTACTTGGAAGCATACCGGAAACAGTTTTTATTTCAAAAAGCCGGTTTTATTTTATCCCATTTTCAACGGGAAATGAAACTCAGCGATGCTTTTTTCAAAGAATGCCGGCAAAGAATTGGTAAAAGTATCCGTTATCTAACCCATGCGAGTTATTCTAAAATTTATCACAAAGAATGGAAACTTTATGCGCCGGAAAATATTCTATCTTATTTAGAACAAGGAGGAAACGAATATGTATAATTACACGAAAAAGGATTTGGAAAAGCTCGCTGCCGAAACCGGTTTTATTCGCGACAATCTGGAAAAGGTCTTTCGGCTTTGTGAAATATTGCAATATATGAATGAAAATCAACTGCTTGCAGAACATTTAGCGCTGAAAGGCGGAACGGCAATCAATTTGACGGTTTTCAATCTGCCAAGATTGTCCGTCGATATTGATTTGGATTTTACCAAAGAATGTAGCCGGGAGGAAATGCTTGAAATACGGACAAATATCAATGAAAACCTGCTGAATTTCATGTTTGCGCAAGGCTACGCTCTAAGTCCCAACACAAAAAATCCTCACTCGCTCGATTCATGGGTATTTTACTTTCAAAATTCTGTTGGGAACAGGGATAGCATTCGCATCGAAATCAACTATTCCATGCGTAATCATATCTTCCCGATTGAAAAAAGGAAAATCCATGTTGGATTATTTAATCTGATTGAACATGAATTAAATACATTATCTGTGCTTGAGTTATTCGGTTCGAAAATCAAAGCCCTGATTGAACGGACTGCCGCAAGGGATTTGTATGATGTACAAAATATGCTGAAACACGATGTAATTCAGCCGGATAAACAAGATTTGCTTCGCAAAATCATTGTTTTCTACCTTGTTCTTGGTGCAAAGAATAAAATCGAACCGCCCTTCAATTTTGAAAGCATCCATCGTTTGAAATATAATCAAATACGCGCCAATCTCATTCCCGTATTAAGGAAAAGCGAGCGATTCGATTTTGAAACGGCTAAAACCATAGTCAAAGGCTATCTGGACAAACTGATGATACTTACGGGAAATGAAAAACGATTCATTGAAAACTTCAATCAAGGTATTTATCAACCGGACTTATTGTTTGATGATGAGAATATTATAGGTCGTATCAAAGAACATCCAATGGCTGTGTGGAGAATAAATCATATTTATCCCCAAATGTCTATTATCTCACAAGAAAACTAAGACAAGGCAGATATTTCTGTACATTGATGACTTAATAAAATCTTTGTATTCAATGTTTATGAAATTATCGCCAAGTAAACAAAAGCTACAAATCATATAAGTACTTCATTTATTTTCAGTGATTTAAAGCTATAATTGCGACTCATAATTATCGAATTGGCTATTACTGTTTATTTTATCTCTTTTCCGCAATGCGGACAAATATTTATCTCTTTGTTTTTTCTTTTCTGAAATTCGGCCGAAAAACCTGAAGCCAAAATACCTGCAGGCAATGCAAACATTCCGATTCCTAAAATTGCTATGAATGCTGTCAGAATCTTACCTATTACGGTTATTGGAAAAACATCGCCGTAACCCACTGTCGTTAGAGTTGTTACACACCACCACATAGTTGCGGGGATACTTGAATATTTGTCCGGCTGTGCCTGATTTTCTGCAAAATACATAAAGCTCGAAGCAATAATTATCAGAGACAGAGTGACTACCAAACACAACACTAATTCTTCTCTTTTCGATTTGAAAACATTAGAAATCAACTTTGTGGCATTCAAATACCGGCCCAATTTGAAAACGCGCAGAAATCGGAATAAACGCAAAATGCGGACAACTCTCAAATCAATCCTTGTAAATGGCATATAAAAAGGGGCAAACGCAAGCAAATCTATCAATGCTCCCAGTGAGAAAAAATATCTTAACCTTCCTACAATTGGGCGATTATACTTTGTTTCGCTGGTGCAAGCCCATAATCTTAACAGATATTCAACTGTAAAAATGTAAACCGATATTTTTTCAAATATTCTGAAATATACATTGTATGAATTGTAAAAGCTATCGACCGTTTCAAGAATTACGGCAAAAACATTCAAGGTGATTAATGTTACAAGGAAATAATCAATAACTTTATCCCACTTTCCGTTTCCTTTGGCGGGATTAAGCAGTACATAAATACCATATTTTAGTTTTTTACACATCTGTATTTTAGATGATTTTATCGACAAGCAAAAGTGTTGTTCCGATCTGCATACTGTTGATACATGACGCAAAAATATTGATAAAACTTTAATCTGACAAAAAATACATCAATAAAACCACCAACACTTTGATATCCAATAGAATTTATTTCTTTTCTAATGTTGATTCGACAATTTGTGGATCATCATTCCGTCAATGAATTTACGAAATCGCTAAACCGCAAAATCTTTGCACTATTTGCCTTATTAAAAAGGAGATGTTCAAAATCCTTTTGTTTTTTATTTAAGTCCACCGTTTCAATAAGTTTGTTAGCAGCCTCTTTCAATTCCTGTAGATTGCTGATTCCACATCGCTTCTGCAGGAAATCATAATCAGGTTTGCTCTGTGATAAAAGAAACATCAAATCATAAAAATCACGTCCTTTAGATCGGGCTAACATGGCCGCAATCTTCATACTACACAATACTCCATCGGAAGGAACCGGAAATGGGAAGAAAAAACCACATCCTTTGATGTTCGCAATAACAGGTTTATATGCGATTCCTTGATCTTGACTTTCTACCTTTATCAAGAAGCGTTCTTCTTTATGCCCGCTTAATCCTAAATCAAACAACAATTCAGGGAAATGAATATTACGTCTGAATGCTGTCAGCTTTGAATTGTCTTTGTCTCGTATTTCAACGCGAAATCCTGAACGTTCAAGGAATTGGATTATTCCGTTTGTCATTTCAATAAATGCTTCTTTCAAAAGCTCTTTGCAATCAAAATCCAAATCTTCGGAGAAACGATCTATCCCTTTCACCAAACGCAAATTTGTTCCGCCGATAAAAGTGGTTTTCCGAATGTATGGAGTAGAAGATAGATAATCCATAATTATTAATTGCAGATACTCCTTTAATATACGCTTGTCGAAAATAGAATTTTCCCGTATCTGAGCAGGAAAATATTTCTTTATCTGTTCTATTCGTATCATATTTGATATGTTTTGAGTAACAGTTTTAGCCTCTGATCAAGCGCTTTACTTTGAAATTTTCCTGCCAACTGCAGAAGCAACTCCTTATTTAAATCCTCCTGCAAATAATCTTCGTCCAATCGGAGTTCTTCCATTTCCTGTTCGCTGTCGTAGAACGGATAGAGATATAGCAAATCAAGCAAAGCCTTCTCCGGTGTTGCAAATTGTATTGTCCTGTTATCAGCCATTGGCTTCAAGTCATACCCGAACATCAAATGCTCTTTTACCGTATGGTAAGAATACGCTCCAAAGTCATTTGTAAAAGAAGTTGTTTTAAGTGACGTTACGCCTGTTATTTGTACGACAACTTCAGGTATCATCCCATAAAAGGATAACGCTGTATGTAAACTAATGTAAGAAGGTTTATAAATTCGATTGGCGAAATAGAGTGAATAATCGGGTTTTCCTTTATATTCAGGAAATGCATAATAACCCTGTCTCAGCCGGACAAGGTACCCTTTCTTTACCCAACGGGTTATGTTATTACGATCAAAATCAGGCTTCCATGCAAATATCTGATAAATATTAAAACATGCCAAATCAAACATCTTATCCTTAAATTCCAAGAAATTCATTTATTTTATTTCTATTATTCTGCAAATATAGTGAATTTTAGAAATAAAACAAAATTTTTCTGCTTTGATTGATGCTTATCCCGGCACGACCAATATTGCTGGCGGTTTTGGATGTAACGATTTCGCTCCGACGGCTGAAAGAAGGGGGGACGAGCAAAGAATATGGGTCTTCAAAAACGCATGGGATGAAATGCTGCCGCTCAATGTAATAATGGATGAATGGCAAGTGCTGAACGACAATGAAATTATTGTTGCCATCATTTGGGAATTAACGTGGATGAGTACTACTGGGTAGTGGCCAAGTCATATTGACTTAATTTGTAAATATATCAAAATAACCGTTATACGCCGCATTACGAATTTTAATATTATATTGATTTTAATCATATAAGATATTATATCAATAAATAATAGACACTACCACAATTTGAAATGCACCCTTTTTGTTAACCCCCCGATATAAATTTTAAAAATTTTGTACCTTTGTATATTATGAACGTACAAACCATCAAGCAGCGATTTGATATTATTGGAAATACCCCGGAACTGAACCGTGCGTTGGATGTGGCGCGGCAAGTGGCGCCTACCGATTTGTCGGTATTGATTACCGGTGAAAGCGGCGTGGGCAAAGAAGTTTTTCCGCAAATTATTCATCAGTACAGTAGCCGCAAACACGGCTCCTA
Organism: Prevotellaceae bacterium; assembly: GCA_031273485.1. Taxonomy (GTDB): domain Bacteria; phylum Bacteroidota; class Bacteroidia; order Bacteroidales; family UBA932; genus JAIRLF01. Next base: position 926 of record JAISRS010000116.1, on the reverse strand, counting down.
CATTGCGGTGAACTGCGGCGCCATCCCCGAAGGAACGATTGATTCGGAATTGTTTGGGCACGAAAAAGGGTCGTTCACCGGCGCGCACGATACCCGAAAAGGCTATTTTGAAGAAGCCGATAAAGGAACGATTTTTCTGGACGAAGTAGCGGAACTGCCTTTGACCACGCAAGTGCGTTTGTTGCGCGTGTTGGAATCGGGCGAATTTTTGAAAGTCGGTTCGTCCAAGGCGCAAAAAACCGATGTGCGGGTCGTAGCCGCCACCAACGTAAATGTGATGCAGGCCGTGCAATCGGGGCGTTTCCGCGAAGATTTGTATTACCGATTAAATACCGTGCCGATTCATCTGCCGCCGTTGCGCGAACGCCATGCGGATATTTATTTGCTGTTCCGGAAATTCGCCGCCGATTTTGCCGAACGCTACCGTATGCCTGCCGTTGCGCTGGCGGAAGATGCGCAGCAAGTATTGCTCCATTATTATTGGCCGGGCAATGTACGCCAGCTGAAAAATGTGGTAGAACAATTATCGGTCATTGAAAACAGCCGGACTATTGCGGCTGACGTCCTGCGCCGGTATTTGCCGGAGCAGGAAATCACCCAACTGCCCATTCTTTATCAAAATAAACAGGCCGGCGTGGATTTTGCCTCGGAACGCGAAATATTGTACAAAATTTTATTCGACATGCGGCAAGATATAAATGATTTGAAACGGGTGGTAAATGGCGCTATCAACAGCGCTACGCCTGCGATGCAAAACATGGCGATGGAGCCCGACAACTACCTTGTGCCGGCGCTGAAAGGGTATGATTCCTCGAAAAAAATCGTTCCCGAAGAGGTGGAAGAAACGCTTTCCATTCCTGAAAAAGAAGAAGAATTAATACGGAAAGCGCTCGAACGCTACCGCGGCAAACGCAAATTCGCCGCAC